>JAGTUW010000361.1 GCA_018224345.1 Bacteroidota bacterium | reverse complement strand
ATTCTGGATCCCGGCTTCGAGCACGATGCCGTCGGAGAGACTGCACAGATCGATCTGTGCGTGCAGCAGTGTCGGGGAGAACGCGAACAAACAAGTGAGGATGGGGATGAGGAACAGCCGAAACCGTACGGACCGGACTTCAGTTCTGTCAGCAGCTACATCCTGCCTGGCGCGCATCCCGGTTGGCGCGCATGCTGCCTGGCGCGCATCCCGGTTGGCGCGCATGCTGGTTGGCGTGCATGCTGGCAGGGCCGCATGCTGGTCGACGCGCACGTACTGGTTGTCATAACACCCTCCTTGTTCCGTTGTATCAGTCTGCTTCCCGCTTTTCGGAAACGACAATCACATTCATCAATCGCAATTCCGTACACGGGTATCCGTGGCCGGTGGCAGTTCAAGGGGTATCTGGTCGACAATGCAGCTTCAACGGCGGCAAACTATGGAATAAAGATATCCGTAACAAGTCCGGTTTTTCGTCGGAAAAAACAACACAGACACCATGCGTCTCCGGAGTACGGTGATGTACGGTTCCGGACGTCCTGCTGGCGCAGTGCCGTCGTAGCGGAATCCCTGACATGCCGGGGGCCGTTGTTTCTACCGCAGCACAACGGTGCGTCTGTTGACGCCGCGGCGGGAGGTGAGAGAAAAAGTTGAGCTGCAAACCGGTAATCCCTATTTTACGGAGTACCAGCAACCGATGGCAGAGTATGTTCACAGGAAGAACAATGAAACACCTGCTTCCCGTCCTGTTCCCGTTGTTTTTTGTCCACATGCGCTGGAATGGCAATTCACGCTGTCTTGTGCGGACGCAATGCGGCACCGAACCGGGGAAATCAACATACGGAGGCAATAGCCATGAATGACACAGTAACAACGCAATACTGGCACGCATTGGAGGATGGCCGCGTGCAGTGCGATCTCTGTCCACGCGCCTGCGCCATGGCGGAAGGTCAACGCGGTCTGTGCTTTGTGCGCCGGAACATCGGCGGCCGCGTCATGCTCACTACCTGGGGACGTTCGAGCGGCTTCTGTGTCGATCCGATAGAAAAAAAACCGCTGGCGCATTTTTATCCCGGTACGCCGGTACTGTCCTTCGGCACCGCGGGCTGCAATCTGACCTGTCGCTTCTGTCAGAACTGGGACATCAGTAAATCACGACAGATGGATCGCCTGGCCGATAACGCCACGCCGGAGCGTATCGCCGATGCGGCGGTCCGTCACGGTTGTCGCAGCGTGGCCTATACGTACAACGACCCGGTGATTTTTCATGAATATGCGCTCGATGTCGCGCAGGCCTGCGCGGAACGTGATATTCTCTCCGTCGCTGTGACCGCGGGCTATGTCTCGCCCGCACCCCGCGAGGAATTCTACCGCTACATGCATGCGGCGAATATCGATCTGAAGGGGTTTACCGAATCCTTTTACCATCGTCTGTGTTCCGCCTCGCTGGAAGTGGTGAAAGACACCCTGCGCTACATCGCCGGAGAAACCGATGTATGGCTGGAAATCACCACGTTGCTGATTCCCGGAGAAAATGACTCCGAGACCGAAATCGATGCGATGACGCAGTGGATCGCGGAGGAACTCGGCACGCATATTCCACTGCATCTGACGGCCTTTCACCCTGACTACAGGATGATGGAAATTCCGGCGACATCCGCAGCGTCGCTCCGGCGGGCCCGGACCATTGCGCGGCGCAACGGGCTGCGCTATGTCTATACGGGCAATATCCGGGATGCGGAAGGCCAGAGCACACGCTGCCACCACTGTGACTCCTTGCTCATCGGACGTGACGGTTATGTGCTGACAAGCTGGAATCTCGACTCCGATGCATGCTGTCCGGCGTGCGGGACGACCTGCGCGGGCCGCTTCGACCCGCAGCCCGGCAGTTGGGGGGAACGAAGACAGGCCGTGCGTATTGCCGGTGACTGATCCGGTGAAAGAGCGGTAGCGCACTGTGGCGGCAACGCCATGGAAGCGGTTGCCTTGCAGTCTCGGTTGTCCGTGTTTTTGTCTTCTCGTGATTTTATGCTTTTTTCCAGCAGGAAGGATCACACACCGATCACGATGCCGGTATACGTATGAAATTCCGAAAACCAGCTCTTTATATCCAGATACTTCTCGGACTCGTTCTCGGCGCTCTCTTTGGCCTGCTCTTCGGTGTGGATCAGAACCTGTTGATACTCGAGGTCGAAGAGGACGGCCAGATGCAGGAGGTGGTCCTGCGCGATTGGGAGACGGTGCTGTTGCGCAGCGCCGAAGGAGAGTGGCGCTTCGGAGCGAAGGATCAGGTCGAAATCATGCACCTGTTCCGTCGTCTGCTGAAGAGTACGGATGCGCCGGTGACTGTTATTGCTTCCGGAGTGAAAGGGGAGCAGCGTTTTGAAAACGTGCGTTCGATGCGCAAGGAGCAGACCATCGCAACGGTCATCAAGCCGCTGGGGGATATTTTCATACGCCTGCTCATGATGATCGCCATTCCCCTTGTCTTTGCTTCATTGCTCGTCGGGGTTTCAAGTCTCCATGATATCACGAAAATGGCTCGAATCGGCGGGAAGACCATTGGCTATTACATACTGACCACCGCGCTGGCCATTACCATCGGTGTCACGCTCGGCAATGTCGTACAGCCCGGCAAACAAATGGACACCGAGGCACGAGACCGTCTGCTGGCGGCGTACGAGGAAGATGCCGTGGCGAAAATAGAACAGAATATTTCCGTGGATTTCATCGACTACCTGGTCAACCTGGTACCGAAAAACGCGATACGGGCCCTGGCCGATGCGGAAATGCTGCAGATCATCTTTTTCGCGTTGCTCCTGGGTATCAGTCTGCTGTTCATCGACAGGACGAAAGCAGACAGGGTGATCGGTTTTTTTGACGCCATTTCCGACGCCATGATCAGGATGGTCGACCTGGTGATGCTTATCGCGCCTTATGCAGTGTTCGCGCTCATTGCGGCGACGATCAGCGAATTCGGGTTCGGCATACTGCAGACGCTGATCTGGTATATCATCGCCGTCGTGGCCGGCTTGACCGTGCAGACCTTCCTGGTCTATCCCCTGCTGCTGAAAACCTTTGCACGGGATGTGCCGTTGTGGACTTTCCTCCGTGAATTGCGGCCGGCGCAACTCGTCGCCTTTACCACCAGCAGCTCCGCTGCGACCCTGCCCGTTACGATGGAGAGCTGTGAGAATATCGGCGCTCCGAAGTCCGTGACCAGTTTCGTCCTGCCCCTCGGGGCCACGATCAATATGGACGGAACAGCGCTGTACCAGGGGGTCGCCGCGGTGTTCATCGCCCAGGTGTACGGCATGGACCTCTCACTGACGCAGCAATTGACCGTCGTGTTGACCGCCACACTGGCTTCCATCGGGACCGCACCCGTCCCCGGTGTGGGGATTATCATGCTGATCATCGTGCTCCGTTCCGTCGGTGTGCCGGAAACCGGCATCGCTCTGATACTCGGTGTCGATCGCATTCTCGACATGTGCCGCACGATTACCAACGTGACGTCCGATGCCACTGCGACGATGATCGTCGCCAGTACCGAGAAGGTCTTCCGGTCCACCGCGGCACAGAGTGACTGACGGAACAGAACCCGTTTACCCCGCGACAGCGTTGAAGCGTGCGGCGACGTCTGCCCAGTTGATGACCATGAGGAAATTGTCGACGTAATCACCACGCTTGTTCTGATACTTCAGATAGTAGGCATGTTCCCATACGTCGATGACGAGCAGCGGAACGGCACCCCATTGCGTGAGATTCTGATGTTTCTCGGCCTGCAGCACGACCAGCCGTCGACCGAGAGGTTCCCATGCCAAAATGCCCCAGCCCGATCCCTCGACGGTTCTGGCGGTATGAGCCAATTGTGCGAGCAGGGCCTTGACCGAACCGAAATCCCGTTCAATATGTGCAAGCAACGCACCGGCCGGCTCTCCGCCCTGTCCTCGTGGCGCCATGTTTTTCCAGAATACCTCGTGGAGAATGTGTCCGGAGCCATGGAAAGCGGCTTTCTGTGCGAGCCGGT
>JAGTUW010000360.1 GCA_018224345.1 Bacteroidota bacterium | reverse complement strand
GTATAAATAAACGGTTTGAATGTCGAGCCGGGTTGTCTGCTGATCTGCGTGACGTGATTGAGACCGTATCGGAAATCCATCGCGGCGTTGCCGACCATCGCCTTGATTTCTCCGGTTTGCGGGTCGACAGCCACGAAGCCAACCTGGATGCGCTGCAGCGCAGCTTTCACCGAATCGATAAAAGTTGTATTCGTTCGGAAACGTATGCTGACTGCGTCGCGTGCGGTGGCATCAGCTGCCGATTTGTATTCGGGTGTTGCACGAATGGCAAGGCGAAGAGCTGTCCCGAGTATTGCCCTGTGTGCAGGTGTTTCCCAACTCCAGCGGCCATCAAACTGCTTCTGGAAAGGAAGGAGATGTTCACTTACCGCGCGGTTGGCATGGCCCTGCATACGGCTGTCAATCGTTGTATAGACGTTCAGTCCATCACGGTAAAGGTTGAAGCCGTATTTTTCAGCTTTTTCACGAAGCTGCTGTCGGACATGTTCGACGAAATGGGGTGCGATGCCCGCGGAATTTTCGCGTGAGCGCGTCATGATGGAATCCTCACGCAGGACGGAATATTGTTCCCGCAAGAGATACCCTTCGTCAACCATGTTCAGCAGGACAGTATTTCTGCGGAGGACGGCGCCTTTGTAGTTACGCCGGGGATCATAGTGGGTGGGACTCGCAAGAGCCCCGACAAGGAAGGCGCATTCGCCGGTTGTCAGATCCGCCGGTACTTTATTGAAGTACACGGCAGCGGCAGATTGCAGGCCGTAGGCACCGCGCCCGAAGGGTGCCACATTCAGATACATGACAAGAATTTCATTTTTCGTATAACGTCGCTCGATCTGCACGGCAGTAAACATTTCCCGCGCTTTCCGCATGAGCGTAACTTCACGTGTCAGGTACAGGAGGCGGGCCAGTTGTTGGGTTATGGTGCTCGCACCCGGGCCACGCAGTGAAAAACTGAAGACCCTGTTCAGTATGACACGGGCGACGCTACGGAGATCCACGCCCCAATGACTGTAGAATCGGCGATCCTCGGTGGAGAGCAGTGCTTCGAGAAATGGTTTTGGTACGCTGTCGAGCGAAGTCAAACGGGAGCGGTTCTCTTCATAAAACCGGTCGATGACAAGTCCATCGGCGGAGAAGACGCGGGTTGCGTATGGTGGTCGTGGATTTTCAAGGTCCTGGAGAGACGGGAGTCCCTCGGTCAGACTGGAGATAAACCACCAGCCGCCTCCGACGACAATGATGACGGGGAGGGCGATCGACCAGAATTGTCGTGGCGTTACATTCATGGCAGGTACGGTTTCTGAATTCCTTGACGCATGGTAAACAGGCTGAGTTGTTCGTTGCGATAAACCGCGTATGTGTAATGGGTGATCCAGTCGCCGAGGTTGAGATAGGTGCCCTCGCCGATCGCTTCGAGATTGGGGAGGTGCCGATGTCCCATGATGACGACATCAATCCCCGAGGAGATCAGACGCTCCGCCTCGAGACGCATGCCGTCGACTGCGCCATACTGGCGATTTTTCGTCAGATCGCGGCTGCCGTGCGAAAAACGTCTGGCGATGCCGAATGCGAGGTCCGGATGCAATTGGCGGTACAGCCACTGTGAAACGGGGGAGCGGATGACGCGTTTCATCACATGATAGCCCCGGTCGCGCACGGCCAATCCGTCTCCATGAAACAGATAGAAATGACGGTTATGGGCAGTGAAGCGATAGTCATCATGGATAACGGTCAGGCCGAGGTCGACGGAAAAGAAATCGCCAATGGCGAAATCGTGATTTCCGGAAAGGTACACAACGGAACCACCTGCGCCACGGACATCTTCAAGGGCCTGGTAAAGGCGGTGGTATCCCCGTGGAACGACGGAACGGTATTCATACCAGAAGTCAAACAGATCTCCTACGATATAAAGATCACCCCGTTCTCTGCGAATCTCATCGAGGAGAACGAGCAGACGTTGCAATTTCAGTCGTTCTTCATCTCCCGTGGCGACACCGAGATGTACGTCGGAGAGGAAGTACAATGGCGCTATGTTCCCGTTTTCAGGCATAACAATAAAGATGCCTATACGATGCTGGATTTGCAAGCCATATGCGAAGGCGGTTGCAGGACATCAGAATCTTTTTTATTGCTCTATTGACATTGTGGCCGGAGAGTGCTATTCTAGTTATGATTTCAATCCTGCCAAAGGAGAACCGGGTAGATTTCACATCGTCCGTACGACCTTATATCGCATTATCTCCCTACCCTGGGTGGGACTTACACCTTATGCATGGTAGCTTGACTTTGCACAAGGTAAATGGTAGCTTGCATCTTAATCATGAGCTTTGCTGGAACACGGTTTGACATTTCTCAGTAAAAGATAGACCTCAAGTTTTTTTCAACACAAATTGTATGACTACATCCAAATTCATCATTCATAACCCCATCGGAGGAATCAATGAAAGTTGTTAAGCTATCCGCGGCGTTGGTGGCACTCGCTTTCCTGTGTTCCCATGTCGCGAATGCGCAAATGAATCGGGAGTTCGAGTATTTCGTGTCGCCGAATGCTCCGATTGTCGATTTCAGTACGACGTCGAGTTCCATAACCATTCCCGACAATTTCAACATCAATTCCCTGTCCATTCTCGTGGACATCGATCATCCCGCGGCTGCGGATCTTACAATCACGCTCAGCGGACCGGCAGGGAGTTACACCCTCTCGACGCAGAATGGCCAGGCGGGAGCGAATTACGAGAACACGATATTCGACAGCAATCCCGGATTCGGTATCCCCGGTGTAGCGGTTAACTCACCCGGTAACGTCACTGCGTATTTCCGCGGTGTGTACGTTCCCGAGACTCCCCTTCCGACCTCCGGCTCCCCCACGGGACTATGGACGTTAAGTGTCACGGACAACCTGGTAGCCGACAATGGAACGCTGGTTCGTTGGGGCCTGATTTTCAATCGCTATGACAATTACCGCGACATCCGCTGGGGTGTCGACCTGAATTTCATCGGTCAGACGACACTGAATCCAATCGGCCTGATCGATGATGTGACGTTGTTCCCGCCCTATACCGTGCAGGGATATCGTCCGCAGGCGAACGAAGTTCTCGCTTATGCACTGTATCAGCTCAGCCAGACTCCCGGTGTAGCGAATCTGAAAATCAACCACAAATATCCGCTTGGAACGACGGCGCAACTGGTCAATGGTGATTTCTCCATCGCTATCGAGAATGCGTACGCAGGATTTATTGGAACCGAGTTGAACAGTCAGACAGGTACCCACACTGCGAAACTCGACCTCATGATGCGCGGGGATCTGTATATGACCCGTAATGACAACACGTATTCAGCAGATATCGAAGTGACGCCGGGTTCGATGGCATACGATCACGGCGAGGCCATGAACACATTGTTCCCGTTCGTCAATGAGTGCGATGCCAATGTATTTTTCGTTGATGCTCCGCAGACTATTACCAGTGTGGACATCTGGCAGGGAAGTACGGTGGAATTCGAACCGATGGGTTCGGCCTCCCGCATGACAGTCAATATCTGGGATGCGAACACAAATGCACTGGTCGCTTCGACCGGACCGCAGATGTTCCCGCCTCAGGGTGAGAAATGGGTCAGTTATCCGTTCTCCCCGCCGGTTTCTCTCCCCGCCGGCACCTATCGTGTCGGTTACTGTATTGATGCTTACGATGTGGGTTCCTTTGGTCCCGGTATTGGAATGGACATGGTAGGTAGCCCGTTCGAGCCGCTTGGGCTTTTCAGCAAGTACGCCGGGTTCAACATCCAGCAATTCTCTCTTGACGGTGGTTCATCATGGTTTGCTGATGACTTCAGGACGTTCAACACGAAGATGATTCGTCCGAACTTCGTGCAGCAATCCGATGTCGGTGTCATTGCCATCGAGCATACAAATGGCTTTGGTGGTCTGCAGGTCTCGGTGACCTTCGGCGCCTATGCGCATTACAGCTATCTTCCGAATCAGATGACCTTCGGTAAGGTCACGGTAATCGACAACTCCACTGGCCAGACAATCGGCTATCAGGAGCGTCGTGTCTATCTTACAAGTTCCCCATACATGGATACGCAGATTTTCAACTTCCCGCAGCTTACAAGTGGTAACTATACCATTCATGCCGAAATCGTGCGTCCGGATGACGAGAACCTGATCAACAACGCGTACGAGCGCACAGTGGCCATTCCGTTTGCCCCGATGGTGGTGTATTACGACGGCACACTCAAGCAGTCGCTTCGCGATCAGATCGTGTCTTCCTATTCTCAGCAGGGTATTGCCCTTGAGTTTGTGGATCGTTCTGTCAACAACATTGATTTCGAGACGGAAAAGATTCTCTGGATCGGTGAATTGAACAGCATCCAGGCCCGTCAGGCCAGGGAGTTTGTACTCGAAGGCGGACATTTCGCAGTGCTCCCGACAGGGACATTGGCCGTCAATCCGCTGACCGACCTGTTTGCGAAGGTTGCCAGTGTTGAAGAGATGGAGTCCGTCAACCGTGCGCTTATGATTCCGGATAATGTTGAATTCCCGGAACCCGCCAACAGCACACTGGTGAAGAGCTTTGCAGATCCGACCGCGCCGGTTCAGGTATTCGGAAAGAGCGAAATCAAGCGTGATCGTCTTGCCAACTTCTTCAACTGGGTCAAGCAAGGTGAAACTGTGACGACCGCACAGCGTGATCCGCGCAAGGTTGTCATCATCAGCGGTAACGAAGATGTACGCACCAAGGCCGAGCGCATCGGTGATCTGAGCATCGTCAATTTGCTCGTCAAGGATGCACGTCCGACCGAACGTCGCTACATCGAAGTGGCTGATGCGGGTAGCTTTGAAATCACCCAGAACTATCCGAATCCGTTCAACCCGACCACAAACATTGCGTTCAATGTCCCTGCCGATGCGAATGTCAGCATCCGTGTTTATGACATGCTCGGACGTGAAGTTTCAACGCTCGTGAGCGGTCTCTTTACATCGGGTTCGTACATCACTACGTGGGATGCAAGCAGCAACCATGGTCAGACGATCTCCAGCGGTGTCTACATGTACCGTATGGATGCTCAGCCGATCGATGGGTCCGCAGGTTATTCCTCGGTCAAGAAGATGGTGCTGAGCCGTTAAACACGCGCCAGTATCCTGAACAAGTTCAAAGGCCCCGGATTCCGGGGCCTTTTTTTTCAAGAGTCATGCCGGAGACTTTTCCAGCAGCTGAGATCCGTTCCCTTCGCACAGCCGCCCCCCACATTCTCGCCGAAGAGAATCATGCTTTCCTGTTCTGCGGACCTCACCCGCCCGTGCCGTGATCTCTTCTGTCTCCACCGCAGTTCTCTCACTTCTTCCCTGACCTCAACCCCGCTCCCTCGTATTAAAAGACACGGGGGGAGCATCATAACCAATAATCTCGCTACTCGGCAATGATGCTCAATGAGGAGAACATTGGTTTTCTCGTGTTATTGTCTTCTGCGTGTCGTTGTGTTTCAGTAGCAGGAATAGCAGTTGATATTCGTCATCCATTCTTATGGTCGGTATAAAAAAGATCCGCCCCCTTACATTGGCACGCTTGGGGGGCGGATTGTTGCACGGAGGTATTATGCATGAATCGCATTGTTGCACGAAGAGTGCTGCGATCGAAGGTGCTTCGCTTATATGGTCAGAATCAGGGTGCCGGTTTGATCAAGTGATCGGTAATTATTTTCCACGCGATGAGGCGCGAACCATATTCAGTATGGATGAGAATGCCGGTGTGGCGGGCTCGGTGCCCCGTTCACTCTGTTCGTAACTGATGTTGCTTCGCGAGGCAACAACCTGCATATCGTTGCCGGGCTCGCTGACGAGAAGATACAGGCCTTGATCTTCACGGACATCGAGCAGTGCCTCTACACCGCTTGCGTTGTCGGTAAATAGAAAGACGCCGTCCCGGACAACTGAATCGAATCGAAGGTCGTAATCGGCAAGCGATATGTTGTGATCGCTGATGCGCACAACACCGTCGCTGGTCTTGCATACCATGGTTGTCATTGATGTGTGAGGGCCCTGCGCGAAGATGAGTCCGGCCGCGAACGGCAGAAGCAGCAGTGTGGCTATAGTGTTCCGTAACATGATCGTCACTCCTTCTTATGTATGAACCCAGCGATCGTTTCGTTATTGCGTCCGGGTGTCGAGAACTTCACTTATCATCTATGGGAATACCATGCCAAAGTGAAAATCACGCAAAACAAGTTGGATTCAATGGAGAAAACCGCATCTCCGTGAAAAATCAGAACATTTTGTGAAGCGAGTTCACAGGATGATGGAGGAAGGGTTATAAGAAATCAGGCGGGGACCGCCTGTGGCCGATGGTCGTGAAAGCAGGAGGGAGATGGAATCATTACTCTGTGAAGGCGAAGTCTGATTTCCCGATTGGTACGATGCTGAATACGACCTGGTTGTTGTCGCTCAGATATTGTGTCGTGACTCTGCGAATAGCGGTGGAGTTGACGGATTGCTGATCCTTGAGGAGGGAGAATTTGTGATCGGGGGAATCCCCATAGAGATTGCCGAGATTCAGAACATCGCAACGTCCGCCGAAACCATGCAATGTTTCGATACTCTCGTACAGGTGCATAGCGGCCTGATTGCGGGCTGCGGTGAGTTCATCCTGCGTCACACCCTTCTCGGCAATGGACTGGAGAATACGATGCACCTGCTGATAAATGGATGAAAGCCGTGTATCGATTTTGGTGGTCACGGTGATCCAGAATGTCCCTGCCAACTCACTCGATGTTTGCGACGCTTCGACAGAATGGATCATTGCGTTGGTTTTCACAAGATTGCTGTACAGAAGGGAGTGCTCGGACCCGATGAGTATTTTTGAAAGAAGAAGGAGCGCGGCTTCATCCGGATGTCCGCTTCTGGCGGTCGGGAATACCAGATGCAGCTGTTGGTAACGCACACGATCCTCTCGAAGACTGATACCCTGTCCGATGGGGGTGAAATCGTCCGGAATATTGGCCCAGCCGACGGATTGACCGGGAGAGATGTTCCTGAAGTATTTATCGAGATATGCTTTCGCCATTTCGGGATCGAAATTGCCGCCGATAGTGAGATATGCGTTCGAGGGCACGTGGTATTGCCGACTGAAATGACGTACAGCTTCGATAGTGATGTTTTTGACATGTTCCGGCCTTCCGACAATGATATGGCGATACGGGTGTCCGGGGGCATACAGTTCCTCATAGACCTGCTGCGTAAATGTTCCGAGGGGTTCACGTTCACGACGCGCATGAGACGCGTTGAGATTGCGGATCATCGCATCGAGGTGTCGCTCAGTAAAATATTCTACGGCAGTCTCCATCCGGTCCGCCTCAATCATCACCGCAGCTTCAAGCCTGGTCATCGGAAAGACGGAAGCGATGCTGATCCAATCCACATTCGTCTGTGCGGATATAGAGACATTCTCATCATGGCGCAGTCGCAGCAATTCCTCACGAGGTACGTTTTTTGTTCCGACCAGAAGTGCTTCCGCAGCGAGATTGGCGAGCCCGGTCTGTTCCTCCGGATCGAGTGATGATCCCGCCCGATATGTCATATTGACGGAAATGATCGGTTGTGTCGTATCACGGTGTAATACGACGTTCAATCCGTTTGCGAGGACGAATTCTTCGTAACGGGGAGTGTAGTCCTGTGCGAATGCCGGAAGCACTGTCAACAGTGTAAGCAATGCGAGAATGAGCAGCTGATTTTTCATATTCACAAGATAGCTCCTTGGTGACATTCCATGCAATCTGTCAGGAAGAGCGAAGTGACGGATGATCAGCGGTGCGGATGGACTTGACTTCCGGGCCCCACAGTTGTAAGTTACCGTATCTCGGGGTGCTATCCGAAACACGGAGTGCTGAGAACACACCCGTCGAACCTGACCCGGATAATGCCGGCGTAAGGAAGGAAGTTTCCTACACCGTTGTTCTGCTCACGCAGGGTCAGCGGTCTTTTCTTTCCTTTATCCCTGCCGCGCAAGGGTTGAGTTCCAGCGTCACTCATTTGAAAGGAGTTTTATTATG
>JAGTUW010000359.1 GCA_018224345.1 Bacteroidota bacterium | reverse complement strand
TGTACCAGAGGGGGCTCTTCAAGCAGAGCAGCGGCCGGTTTGACATTTGTTGATTTCACACTCACGTTGTTACCAGTTTATGGTTCACAGTATTTTTCAATTGAGGAAGTCTACCGTTCACGACAACGCCGGATTCGGATTCCGGAGCCGTGCAAGGAAAGTCGTGCGCGGTCGCAGATTGTATTCACTCAGCAGGGTATAATCAAGATCGCGCCGCTTGTGTCGTGAAACCCGGCTGTCCGGATCGTTGATATCGCCGAAGACGATGGCCTGCGTCGGACAGGCGTCCTCACATGCAACACGGATATCGCCGTCGGCGAGCTGCCGCCCTTCAATCTTTGCCTTGATTTTTCCACGGGTGATACGCTGGGTGCAATAGGTGCATTTTTCCATGACACCGCGGAAACGGACGGTGACATCGGGGTTCTGCACCATGTGCACACTTTCCGGGAGGTCACGCGTATAGTTGTAGAAATTGAAACGACGCACTTTGTAGGGACAGTTGTTCGAGCAGTATCGTGTCCCGATGCAACGGTTGTATGTCATGACATTGAGCCCTTCTTCATCATGCGAAGTGGCGGCGACGGGACATACCTGTTCGCATGGCGCCATCTCGCAGTGATGGCAGGCCAGCGGCATGACGCGAACCCCGGGATCGTCGATATCGCCAGTATAATAGCGGTCGATACGGATCCAGTGCATTTCGCGTCCGTTGAGCACCTGATCTTTACCTACGACGGGGATGTTGTTTTCGCTCTGGCAGGCGATGGTACAGGAGCCACAACCGATGCAGGCGTTGAGGTCGATGGACATCCCCCACTGATGGCCTTCGCTGTAATCGTGATGTTCCCAGGACGAACGCAACGGCGGGGCCACGACCAGGTCTTTCGCAAAGGTTGGGTGAGTACGGTATTGCTCGAGCGTTCCCTCACGGTAAATCATCGGCAATCGTTCCTGTACGCCTTCACGCGCCATGCGTTCGACGTCGAGGCCGTGATGATCCTGCACGCAGGCGAGTTTATGCCTGGCGAAGGTCGGACCGATACCGAGGCCACGCGCCGTGTACAGGTTGTCGGTGCCGCGGAGTCTGTAGCTGTTGAAACCACATCCAGTGCCCACGCGTCCGGCATGCCGGCGACCGTAGCCGAGCAGCAGGGTGACACAATAATCCGCCTGGCCGGGCAGCACCCAGACGGGCATCGGTGTTTCGCGACCTTGAATCGTCAGGCGCACCAGGTCTCCGTCCTGCAGCTCGAGTTCCCCGGCGGTGCGTTGGCTGATCAGTGCGGCATTGTCCCAGGTCAGTTTGGTAACCGGATCGGGGAATTCCTGCAGCCAGCCGTTGTTGGCGAAGCGTCCGTCGTGTACAGCGGGTGAGAGGCGGAAGAGCACTTCCATATTCTCACGTGAAAGAGCAACGGGAGTGAAAAGATCGGCGGACAGTTGTGTCGCAATCGCATCGATCGCAGGAACGGGAGTTTCAACATCGATGTCCCGTGGAAAGAGCCCGTCATGCAGTATCCCGCGCCAGGTATGCGCAGGTAGTCCCGGAATAATCCCCTCCCATGTTTCCCGGACGATGTCATGTCCTTTCTCCAGAACTCCCGTCGTCAGCAGCGCCAGCAGTTCCACATCGCTGATGCCGTCTTTGTACAGTGGTTCTATCAAGGGCTGAATGACACCGAAGTGTCCGTGCAGACTGCTGACATCGCCCCAGGCTTCGAGGTAGTGCCGCAGGGGGAGATGCCAGGTACAGGCGTGCGCGGTTTCGTCACGATGCAGGCCGGCGTGGATGGAAACCCCGACCTTCGAAAGAGCCGAGCGGAAATCGAGATCCACTGCTGCGTCGAAGACGGGATTACCTCCGAGAATGATCAGTGTTTCTACCTTTCCCTCATTCATTGCCGTCGTGAGTGTGCGCAGTGAATCCGGATCGGATTCGTGCGCATGAGGTTGCGTGACGTACTGTACGCTGCGGCCGCTGTTTCCCAGCAGATGATTGATCACTGCGACCAGGGCATGGACCGATGCATGCTGACCGCGCCCGGCGACGACGAGTGACTGACCGCGATGTGCGAGCAGATCATCGGCGACGGCATTGATCCAGCGACTGTCGATCATTGTGTCTGCAGGGTTCAACGTACGCAGTGAGGCCGGTACAGGGAGCCCGCGTTCGGCGAGGGCATCGAGCAGGGTCGCGGCGAAGCCCGGGATACGTCCGGCCTCAAGTCGCAGCCGGTGGTCGGCAAGTGCGGCGGTCTGCGTCAGACTGGGTTCGACAACGTACAGCCGGTTCATCGTTGCATCCGCTGAATCGACCTGTCTGCGTGTGGCGAAGCCCCGTGCATTGGCGAAGGCATCATAGTCGTTTCCGAACGGATCCGCATCCAGTGCGAGGATGATGTCTGCGTGCGTAAAATCGTACTGTGCGCGCAAGGGCCTGCCGAACGCAATGCGGTGTCCTTCGAGAATCGCGGTATCACTGACCGGATCCCAGGTCGCGACAAGGGCGGAAGGGAAGACGGTGCGGAATGCTCCGAGCAGGCGGTCCAGTGTCGGCGAAGCCGAGGGGCGGCAGAGCAGGGCCAGTGATTCTCCGCCGTTTTCCTTCTGTGTTGCGTACAGTGAACTCCAGGTGTCGAGAAAGGTTGCGACCGGAGACTGGGCCATGCCCGCGTAGACGTGCTGCGAGCGGTCGGGGTCATAGAGGTTCAGGATGGAGGCATTTGCCCACACGGTGCTCGCACTGCCTGTAGCCGTATCCAGCGGGTTGCCCTGAATGCTGATCGGGCGTCCTTCCCGCGCGGTCACCAGCAGGCTGTGGGCTTCCGTTCCCAGCGGCATGGAGGTGGCGTATTGCAGTGCATTGCCGATGGTCAATTCTTCGGGCTTGGATACGTAGGGAACGATCTCTTCTTCCGGACGCCTGCAACTGGTGAGTCCCGCCAATGCCAGAGAAGCGCCCATGAGGGTCAGAAAGGTTCTGCGGTCGATTCCCCCGGCCGCTACGAGTGTCCCTTCAGGGAATTCACGTTCGAGTATCGCACGGTAGGCAGGAGTGTTTTCTTTGTCCCGGAGACTGAGCCAATACTGTTTCCCAGTGTTCATCGTGGTGAGATCGTCTGGTTGTTGCATATCCTTCTTCGGCGAGTTGGCTTTCATCGGTGGCACCCCGAACAGGTTTCCGGAGGATTGATATCAAATCGGGCCTTGATGACCGCAGCCCGTTCAGGCTGATCTGCTGGCGGTGTCCACCCCATCGTGGTGATTTCCTCCGGCGGCCGAAGATGCGGATCGGGATTGCGATGGCAATCGAGGCACCAGCCCATGCTCAGCGGTTGGTCGAGATACAGCACTTCCATTTCCGCGACGTTGCCGTGACAGCTTTCGCAGCCGACACCCACGCGCAGATGCGCGCTGTGATCGAAATACGCAAAGTCGGGTACTTTATGAATCCGTATCCAGCGCATGGGTGTTTCTTCCTCCCAGCTCGCACGGATCGGGGCGAGTTGCGGACTTTCGGTTTTGATCATGGCGTGGCAGTTCATACAGGTCTGTGTGGGCGGTACCATGGCGACCGGAGAGATCTCCACTTCCGTGTGACAATACCGGCAGTCGAGACCGAGCTCGCCAACATGCAATTTGTGACTGTACGGCACTGGCTGAACGGGAGCATAGCCTACATCGGTGTACTCCGGTGAACCGTAATACCAGATCCCCGCTATGACAAGTATTATGAGTACGGCAAGGGTAAGTGCGATTCTGCCGGGAAGCTTGTTGACCCACTCAGGGAATATTTGCGCCAAAGCTCATCCTCTTACTCTGTATTTTGGTGACGGGTTGCCTCTCTCTGTGTTTCATCCCTTGATACTGCGTGTATGTGTTCGCTGCACTGAAGGGCATAATAAGAGAGTTCAGTCTTAATTAAGGTTCAAATTAGGAAATATTTGTGAAATCACAAAGCATGTCCGGGTCGTGGCAGAGATTTCGGAAGTGGGTACGACACAGATCGCGACAGCGCTTGATACCAGCGTCTGTCGCGACTTTTTTAATGCCCTCCCCCGGATCGCTGACGCGCAGTCCCTGCATGATCATCGACATGTTGTCCCGGAAGGTAGTCGGATGGTGCGTCGCTGCCTGGGAGAGTTGCACACTGGCGCGCAAGATCTCCGCCCTGGCGGCCGAAGGCGACCGGCCATCCGGCCACGCGTGACTTCCGGCTCCGACCATGATGGCGCATCACTCTCGGGGGCGCTTTTTGTTTTCTATGTGTACGCTGCAGGGCAAAGCGAAATCTGAAACACAGATTTTGGCATGGACGGGAAACACGTTCCTGCGATACAGTGGTTATCTGAAAGCAGGAATTTCTGATCACGCACTGATTTTCCATGATACTGTGATCTCCGGCGATACAATCGCCGGCTTGCCTCCCGCAGCGGCTTGCATCTTGTCTCCGCGATGCCGATTTTTCGTCCGTCATCATTTTTACCGATTCAAGAGGCCGATCATGGAAGAACAGCCCTCCGGGACACCCGATGCACAACCCGAAGAACAAAGTACCGACCTCCGCAGCGAGATCGACGCATTGAAAACGCAGATCCACGGCTATGAACACCGTATCAAAAGCATGGAACAGCGGCAGGGGCAACAACCAATGCTGCCGCAAACCAATCTCATCAGCAGTAGTTTTCTTTCCCGCGCCTTTGCGGTGTTCGGACATAACCTCGTGGCGAGTCTCATCATCATCCTGCCACTGTATCTGCTCATATTCATTATTATCATCTTCGTCGGCGTCAGCCTGACCAACTTCTGATCACACAGGAGCATTCAGCAAAAGGGAAGGGAAAGGCACACCTGGAATAGCGTACATCTCGGGGGGCGAATTACGGACTTGATCTGTCCGAATACGATGTGTACGTTATATGCGTCAGCAATATTGAAGATATATCAGCCTGTCTGTATCCGTTATAATAGTCAATCTCCGGACAGGTCAGTCGCCAAGGCGATGACGGGCTGGTAGCCCCGAAGGAGGGACCGCAGTATTCGCAGCACGCACAGAGAAGAGTATATGCACCTGAAGAATTCAACGAAACATGATCGCCTACGTATTTTTCTTGCCATCGAAAACCCACTGGTCCGGAGAGGGTTGGTGGCAGCCTGCCTGGAACAACCGGATCTGCATGTGGTCGGAGAGGCGCAGGACGGGGAAACGGCCGAACGTGGCGTCCGCACGCTTGGGCCGGATGTCATTATCACCCACGCACTGTTGCCGCTCCGTGAGTCACAACGCTTTCTTATGCAATCGACGCCGGAGGAGCGACCATGGCATTGCATTCTGCTCGTCCCTCTGCATAATGCGGAAGCAATGGAATGGGCATTTTCGCAGGCCGTTGATGCCCGTCTGCTGACCAATGACCTGCCGCAGCACGTTATACGTACCATTCGCGCGGTGGCACTGGGAGAGTCATTCACCTGTCCGCTGCTTGCCGCCTCGGAAGAATTTCAGAGAAGCGGCACACTTCCGGAACATGCGCATGAACTTCATGGAGAACGCGAGCATGCGGTGTTCACCGGTATCAATCAGCGGAAGAGCACACGGGCCATCGCCAGGGAACATGGGCTTTCCCCGGGTGAGGTCGGGGAAACAAGGATCCGAATCTGTGAAATACTGCACCGCTCGTCGGGTCTGCCCGATACTGTTCCGCGGCAACTGCTCGCGCCAACCACACCTCTGCCGTCAGACGATGAAGAGCTGTAATTACCGGGCTGTACTCATATTGCGCGGTATAATCCCCCCGCTTATAGCAGGAACTCGTCGTTCGCATCGCCGCACCCCGTCATATATCACGTCGTAGGGATGAGCACAGCGAACCGCTCGCCAGGTGATGACGGCACGCCCGTTGAGTTTCAGCGCTCGAGTGCAAGCGTGACGATGGTGTCAAAAAGATCTACTGCAGGCGCGATGATCTCGTCAGGAAAATCATACCAGCCACTGTGCAGATGGGCATGATCGGCACCGGCACCGATGCCGAACAGTGCGCCGTCGAAGCGATGTGTGAAATGTGCGAAATCCTCGGACCAGGGAAAGGGGTGGGGCAGGTCTTCGATGGACATCCCATGTTGCTGCGCAGCACGTCTGATCAGCGCGACGCAATCCTCCGCATTCCGGACGGAAGGAAATTCCTCCCTCCACGACAGCTCGTTGCGCAGCTCCTGTTCCCGCGCAAGCGCCTGCGTGTGTTCTTCCGTGCTGCGTTTCATAAAATCCATAAATTCATCGCTGTCAGTGCGCAATGTCGCCAGCAGTCGCGCATCTCCTGGCGTGGTACCGAAGGCCTCGCTGCCGGCCGAGAGATGGATGATCGTGCTGATCGCCCGTGCATTGTGCGTCGCCGCATCCGCGGGGAGATCCATGATCTCGCGGGCAAGCCGCAGCAGGGCGGGCACGGGCGAATTGCCTTTCTCGGGTTCCGCTGCATGACTGGTGCGGCCGGTCAGGTGTATATCCACACCGATACTGGCCATTGCGAATGGTCCCTCGCGCAGCAGCACGGTGCCACGCGCATAGCCTGGAATATTGTGCAGCGCGAACACGCGTTTGGGATGCAGTCTGGAAAACAGTGTGTCCTGCAGCATTGCCTCGGCTCCCTGTCCGGTCTCCTCCGAAGGTTGAAACAGTACAGCGACGGGGGCGGACAGTGTCGATTGCCGCGCGGCGATGCGCTCGGCCGCACCGACGAGTATGGACATGTGTCCGTCATGTCCGCAGAGATGGGCTGTCCCTTCCCGTTCGCTCGTATGGGGAAGATCATTGCGTTCGGCAATCGGCAGCGCGTCGAGATCGGCACGCAGCAGTACAGCGGGCGAGGATTCGCCACCATAGACAGCGACGATGCCGTGTCCGGCAATACCGGTATGCAGTGCAGAGGGCCGTGTCTTTTCAAGCAGGCCGGTGATATGTTCGGCGGTGCGCGCCTCCTCGCCGGAGCGCTCGGGGTTTCGGTGAAGATATTTGCGCAGTGCGATGAGATCGGTCATATATAAGAAAAATGTTGCGGTGTATGTATGAAAAATGGCAGAAGGGACACTGCGCGGACATCCAATGGAATCGATTGCATTACACGGCATCCCGTTGAATGAAAAGTACGGAGTTGGCAGATAAATTCCACGTTGTTCGCCGGACCCGGTCGGTGCGCAGCGGCAATGATCGAATCCCGCGAAATTCGTACTTTCCTGATGGAGCGCGGTGACATGCACCGCATAAATATCGAATCAATCGGACTCTCATGCCACAACACGAACGTACCTCCGGATCCTGGATCGAACTGAGCACTTCCGCACTCAAGCGCAATATTTCCTATCTCAGCAAGCGCATCGGGGCCGACAGCACTTTTGTTTCCGTGATCAAGGGAAATGCCTATGGCCACGGTATCGAGGATTATGTGCCACTGGCCGAACGCTGCGGCGTGCGCAGTTTCGCGACTTCCGACGCGGCCGAAGCCGAGCGGGCCTGCCGGGTCAAACGACCGGATACGAAACTGATGATCATGAACATGATCGACAACGCGGATCTTGGCTGGGCTCTGGAAGAGGGAATAGGGTGGTATGTGTTCGACTTCGACCGTCTCCAGGCCTCAATTGATATCGCCCGCAGGACAGGACGCAAGGCGGAAATTCATATTGAAGCGGAGACGGGTTTCAACCGGACCGGTTTCCGTGCGCCGGAGATGTCCCGTGTCATCGATTTGTGTCGGCGGAATATGGATGTACTCGATCTCATCGGAGTATGCACACATTTTGCGGGCGCCGAATCGATAGCGAATTTCTATCGTATTCAGCAGCAACGCGCCGTCTTTCAGCGGGTGCGGGAACAGTGGATCACCGAGGGCCTCCGGCCCCGCTATTTCCATGCGGCAAGCAGCGCTGCAGCCCTGACCTATCCCGATACCGTTATGGATCTTGTCCGTTACGGCATCGCCCAGTACGGTTTCTGGCCCAGTAACGAAACGCGTATCTACAATATGCTCAACAGTGACACGCAATTCACCAAGGATCCGCTCACACAGGTGTTGACCTGGAAAAGCCGTGTCATTGCCACACAACAGGTGCAGACCGGGGAATATGTCGGCTACGGCACGAGCTTCATGGCGCAGCATCCCATGACCATTGCCGTGATTCCCGTCGGATACTACCATGGGTACAGCAGGAATCTCAGCAATCTCGGCCATGTCCTGATTCGGGGACACAAGGCACCCGTGATCGGTATGGTCAATATGAACATTATCACTGTGGATATAACCGGCATTCCCACCGCTGCAACAGGCAACGAGGTTGTGCTCATCGGCCGACAGGGGCGGCATCGCATAACCGTCAGTTCCTTTTCCGATCTCGCCAATTCCGTCAACTATGAAATGCTCATTCGCCTCCCATTCGAACTGCCGCGTGTGATCGTGCCCTGACCCCCACAACGGTCGCTGTCGGAAATGCAACGACAGTCTGCCGGCCATTAAAGGACAATCAGGTGGTATAAACCGAATTGAATATGATATAATCCGTGGTCAGGTCTGTTCCCCACCCTTCGGCTTCCGCCTCGCCGTCATGCAATTCCATGTGCACGTTGATATGCGATTCGCGCAAGAGGCGCTTGGCGTAATTTTTGTCAAAATCGACGGGCCGCCCATTCTCCAGTACGGTCAGGAGTTCACTCTCGGACCCGATAGCCAGATCCACCTTGCGATGGTTGAAATCAACCCCCGCATTGCCGGCGGCGCTGAGTATGCGTCCCCAATTCGGATCACGTCCGGTCATCGCGGTTTTCACGAGTATGGAAGTTGAGATGGAACGGACCAGGCGCCGGGCCGTTTCCCTGTCCCGCGCTCCGGTGATGCGATAGGCGATGTACTTTGAACAGCCCTCGCCGTCGGAGACGATCAGCTTCGCCAGATGCGCCATCAATTCATGCAGATTGTCAAAGAAATTTTTATAGCGGCTGTCCTGGGTTGACGAGATGGGATCATTTCCCGCCATGCCGTTGGCCATGACGGCGACCATATCGTTGGTGGAGGTTTCCCCGTCGACGGTAATCATGTTGAAGGTGTCATCAACGCATTCCCGTACAGCGATATTGAGCACGTCCGCTTCAATTGCAATATCAGTGACAATGAATGCGAGCATGGTCGCCATGTTCGGATGTATCATGCCGGACCCTTTGGCGATGCCGGCGAGGTTGATGCGTACGTCGTCCATTTCAAAATCGACAAACCCTTCTTTTGCAAAAGTGTCGGTTGTGAGAATGGCATTTGCGGTGAAGGACCCGGCCTTGGACTCATTCGAGAGTTTTTCCATGTTCGCGCGAATACCCTCGACGACTGCCTCGGTCGGAAACGGTTCTCCAATGATGCCGGTCGAGGCGATCAGGACCAGTTCGGGTGCAATGCCGAGTGTTTCCGCGGTCGCGGTGACCATTGCTTCCGCTCCGAGACGTCCCTGTTTCCCGGTGCATGCATTGGCATTGCCGGCATTGCAGACGATGACCTGTGCCTTGCCATCAGCGATATTGTCTTTGGATATCTGGATCGGATGGGCCTGCACGTCGTTTCGCGTAAACGTGGCCGCAGCGGTGGCGGGGACTTCGGAATGAATGATGGCGAGGTCGCGACGCATCGATTTGATACCGATATGTGCTCCCCAGCAGGTGATTCCTCGAACGTTGGTCAGATTGCGTAACATAATACTGTTGTATTGATTGTGTTGGATTTCTTGAACTACGGATCGATTCTGTTTCAGGGATGCATGGGAATGTGAGAAAGTCCTGTGTCCTCCGGGAGGCCGAGCATGCAGTTCATGTTCTGCACCGCCTGGCCGGCCGCGCCTTTCACCAGATTATCGATGGTCGCCAGTGCGATGATCTGGCCTGTCCGCCCATCATACGTCACATGGATATCGCAATAATTCGAACCACGTACATCCTTCAGTGTCGGTGGCATATCCCGCATGCGCACGAAGGGCTCATCTGCATAACGCGCATGGTAGACCTCGCGCAAATCCTTCTCCGTAATGCTTTTCCGTGGTTGACTATATATGGTAGCGAGAATGCCACGATCCACCGGCAAAAGATGGGGAGTAAATAATACGGAATCAGTCGCCGCGCCCAGGGTGCGGAGCTGTTCCTCAATCTCTATCGTATGGCGATGCGTCTTGAGTCCATAGGCGCGGAAATTGTCGCTGACATTGGAAAAATGTGTCACCGCATTTGGTGAAATACCCGCGCCGGTAGTACCGGATTTCGCATCGATGATGATCCGTGTCGGATCAATCAGTCCCGCCTCGAGCAGTGGCAATGTCGCGAGAATTGAACAGGTCGGATAGCAGCCGGGATTGGCGGTCAGACGCGATGAGACGATACGGTCACGATACAGCTCGAGCAGCCCGTACACCGCATCAGGAAAACCCTCGGGATGTACATGAGACTTTCCGTACCACTCCTGATACACTTCCGGGGAGGACAGACGGTAATCTCCCGACAGATCAATGATGCGGCAGTGCTTGTCACTGAGTTTCTGCACGTAATCCATGGAAACACCGTGCGGGAGGGCCAGAAAAACAATATCCGTTTCTTCGGGATGCAACGCATCGGCGTGTGTCAGTTCGTAAGGGATGATATTTCTGAAGTGCGGGTGAATGGACGAAATGTCCTTTCCGGCATGACGTTCCGAAGTGACAGCGGTGATTTCGACAAACGGATGTTGCCAGAGAATGCGAAGTAACTCCGAGCCGGTGTAGCCGGTTGCGCCGACGATAGCAACGCGCAGTGGTTCCTGGGTGTTCTTCATGATGTGGTCAACTCCTTCAATGAAGCGGTGAGGACATCGATGACGACACGCAATTCCTCACGTGTAATGATCAGGGGCGGGACCAGACGAAGCACGTTGCCAGCCGTGGCATTGGCGATGACGCCGCGTGTGAGCATTTCCTGCATCAATGGTTTCGTCTCGAAATCGAATTCCACACCGATCATCAGTCCGAGTCCCCGCACCTCGCGAATAGACGGGAAGCTCTTGCGCAGTGCCTCGAGTTCACCCCGCAGCCATGTCCCTTTCTCTTCCGCGGCCTCGGCTAAATTCTCTCCGGTGATTGTCTCAAGTGTCGCCAGGGCCGTGGCTGCTGCGAGCGGGTTGCCACCGAACGTGGTTCCGTGATCGCCGAATTCCATGGTCGCGCTGACGCGTTCGCTGCTGAGTATCGCGCCGATGGGGAAGCCGCTACCCAGCCCCTTGGCCAGGGCCATGATATCAGGCTGCACGCCGGAGTACTCCTTGGTGAACATGCGGCCGGTGCGCGCAATACCGCATTGGATTTCATCGAAGATCAGCAACACGCCCTCGCTGTCGCACAGCGCGCGTAATTCACGAAGGTAGTCTTCCCCCGCAACATGGATGCCGCCTTCGCCCTGTACAGGTTCGAGAATGACCGCAGCGGTGTCACCGGTGATGGAGGCGCGCACGGCATCGATGTCGTTGAAAGGGATCCGGGAAAAGCCCGGAGGCATCGGACCGAAGCCGCGTTGCATGCGTTCCCCGGCCATGGCGATCGTCGCGAGTGTGCGCCCGTGGAATGAATGTTCCATCGAGATGATACCGCCGCCGCGTCCGTTGGAATGCGCATATTTCCGGGCGATTTTTATCGCTCCCTCAATTGATTCCGCACCGCTGTTGGTGAGAAACACGCGATCCAGGCCGGAGAGTTCGACCAGGCGCCGGGCGAGTCGAATCTGCGGTTCGCTGACGAAGAAATTGGAGATGTGCATGAGTGTCCCTGCCTGCTCCCGGATCGCTTCGACAACGCGGGGGTGGCAGTGGCCCAGGCTGTTGACGGCAATACCGGCGAGTGCATCGATATATTCCTTCCCCTCCATGTCCCATAGGCGTGACCCTTCCCCGTGGGAAAAGGCAATCGGGAGTCTGTTGTACGTGGCCAGATAGTATTTTCTGTCCAGCCGGCTGAGTGCTTCGTTACTTTTTTGAGCTTCGATGATCAATCCCTTTCGCTATGAATAAATTTTTGTGCCGCATTGTTTCTCCGAAACCGCCTCGACGAGCTGATCGGGTTCGGTGCCGTTGATGATGCGTGCGCATTTCGCGCCTTTCTCCAGCGCGAGCAGGCATGATTCGAGTTTGGGAATCATCCCTCCCGAGATGATGGAGGCGCGATCTTCACGAACTTCCGCGACGCTCATTTCGCTGACGAGGGAAGTGGGGTCGCTGATATCGGTCAGAACACCGTCAACATCCGTCAACACGAGATAATGATCCACCCGCAATGCGCCCGCGAGATGACCAGCGAACATGTCTGCATTGATATTGTAGTCCATCCCTTCCGCATCCGATGCGATGCAGGTCACGATGGGGAGGAAATCTTTTTGCAGGAGCAGTTCGAGAAGCGTTGTATCGACTGCAGCAACATCGCCGACACGGCCGAGATCAACGTTCTTTTCCAGACCGTCGACGATTTCCGTATGGACACGCGGAACAGCGGTGACCATGCGACCGTCTTTTCCCGAAAGACCGACCGCACGTTGTCCGGTCGCATTACAGAGCTGGACAAGCTTTCCGTTTACCTGTCCTTTCAACACCATCTCGACATAGCGCAGTGCCTCGGGAGTGGTTTTGCGGTGTCCACCGACGAATTCGGATTTCATTCCCGTTCGGGTAAACATTTCTTCAATAAAGGGGCCGCCACCGTGTACGACGATCACACGCATGCCCCGATCGCGCAACTGCCCGATACGGGCTACGATCTCATGTGTGAGCGCATCGTCACGCATGGCATTCCCTCCGTACTTGATGAGTACAAGTTCAGTCATGTGCGTGTCATCGTGATTTCTGTTTTGAGTAAATGATAATACTGAATATATGGATAATTGTCGAAAAGGCAAAAAAAACGTTGTTTCTGTGCTTCATCCGGGGAAAGCCCAGGGAGGACTCGCTGCACCATGCAGTCACCGGTTGCTTCCCTGAAGAGGAAAAAAAAATTATTGAGAGTCACCGGGTCAATCCGGCGGCGGAAGCCGTGAAATTATTTTTCGTTTGAGAGAAGATTTTT
The DNA here is from genome assembly GCA_018224345.1 of Bacteroidota bacterium. GTDB lineage: Bacteria > Bacteroidota > Ignavibacteria > SZUA-365 > SZUA-365 > SZUA-365. The sequence goes on along the minus strand of JAGTUW010000359.1, from coordinate 1,554 downwards.
CTTGCATTCCACATTTATTATTTGCATGTTAAGTGAATGAATCCTCCCTCCGACTGCGAAGCTTACCGGTTTGTCCGTAGCACCGCGAGTGATGCGGACGATTTTCCATCGATTCTTGAGGACGTGCCACTTTCGGGAATTTGATGTTTTAAATGGAATGGCACTGTATCAAGAAGGAGTTCGTAATGAACATCTATGTTGGAAACATGTCGTACAACGTGTCCGAGGCCCAGCTTCGCGAGACTTTCGAGGAATTTGGTGAAGTGGACTCTGTCAACGTCATCACTGATCGCGACAGCGGACGCCCCAAGGGCTTCGCATTCGTCGAGATGAAGGACGACGCGCAAGCGCGTGCGGCCATCGAAAATCTCAATGGCACGGAGCTTGATGGTCGTAATCTGACCGTCAACGAAGCAAAGCCGCGCAGTCCCCGCCCCTCCGGCGGTTCGCGCTGGTAATCGGTCGTATACCCGATTCCATACGATACTGTTTATTCGGAGGATGACGCTGTTGCGTCATCCTCCGCTTTGTTTTATCCTTCCCGAGATGGGCGCATACGACGCCCCGCGGAAGGATTATCAGAATGTATACCCAAATGGAGAAGAGATGGCCAAGCCGAATTATCAATTCCAGAAACGACAGAGAGATCTCGCAAAAAAAAAGAAAAAGGAAGAAAAACGCCTGCAGAAACTGGCGCGGAAACAACAGGCAAGCGAAGAAAGCACCGCTGACAACTCCGCGGCAGACGTGGATGACTCCGACGATGACGACTCCGACGATGACGACTCCGACGATGACGACTCCGACGATGACGACTCCGACGATGACGACTCCGATAAGGCCGACGGCAAAACGCAATCGCACCATGCCGGATTTGTATCATCACGTATTCGGCGGTTGGTTACGCTGAAGGGGTAGAGGATCTCTGGATCGAGGAAATAGACAGCGCGCTTGCGGGAGAACAATAGCACACGCCGCTGTCGCCGCGCTCGCCTGGTCGCCACAGATCGCACCGACGCATCAGCTTGCCTGCTCGGGGAGACGTGACCATCACCCGGGAGACAGGACGGTCATGGGGTGAGGTGCGGTGCGATACATGGAACAACGAACGATTGCTTTCTTTTCCTGCTCACTGCAATACAGGGAGCGACATGTGCAACTGCTGGTGATCCGCGATAAGGACAAGCATGTACATGCCGGCGGGCAGCGTTCCCGTATCCAGCAGACGACTTTCACTCCCGCCCTGCGTCGGTGTCATTGCCGTCTGCAGCCGGAGCGCTCCGGTCATATCATGAATGCGCAGTTGTAAGGGCAGGCCTGCTTCGGCTTCGAAGGTCACGCGCAGCTGCGGGCCGGCAGGAAGTGGGGCGAGTGAGAGAAGACGGAAATCTGACACTGTCGTCGTGCTGATGTGCAGTTCCGGGGAATACTGCTCGCTCCCATCGAGATCGACGATGCGCAAACGGAAGACCTCGCCTTGTGTCGCCGGAATATGGTATTCGTATCCGGCACCTGCGGGGGATTTCGCAGGGACAAAACCCTCGGAACGAAATG
>JAGTUW010000358.1 GCA_018224345.1 Bacteroidota bacterium | reverse complement strand
TGCACGACGCATTGGGCCGGAAGGTGCGCACGCTCGAGGAAGGTCACAAGACGGCCGGGCAGTATCAGTACATACTCAATGCCGGGAGTCTCCCGAGTGGTGTGTATCTCTACCGTCTCGAAGCCGGTGACTTTGTCGAAAGCAAACGCATGGTGCTCTCGAAGTAAACGATCACACCCAGCGCACACAGCGCGGAGGAACAATACAGTCAACGCCCCGGGCGACTTCATTGTCACCCGGGGCGTTGCCGTATACGGGGGAAGGAAGAGGCGTCATACACAGCAGCACAAAAAATCCGGCCCGAGGGCCGGATTGAAATAATACCTTCGGTGATCTTATTATCGGTCCTTAGTGCATCACGCCTGAAGGGGGAGTCCCGGTGAACATTTGTCCCGGATCCTGTGTGATCTTTATTTCACCAAACTTCCTTTCAAATTTTTCGATGTTGTCACGAAGAGCATTGAGAAGAAGTTTTGAATGCACCGGTGTCATCACGATACGCGCTTGCACCTTGGCCTTCGGGACGCCAGGGAGGATGCGTGTAAAATCTATGACGAATTCAGCATTGGAGTGCGTGATAATTGCGAGATTGGAGTAAATCCCTTCGGCTTCACGCTCACCGAGTTCAATATTGACCTGCTGGTTTTTTGTTTCCGGGACGTTGCTGCTCATCATTCCTCCGAAATTAGATTATTGTCTCAATTCATCTGCTCTGTTATAGGCCTCGCCAGCTTCCTTGGTCATACCTAACGTTGCGTAGACTCTGCCGCCAAGATCCCAGTTTGTCGGATTATCCGGCTGCAGCTGCAAAAGTTTCTGCAGGTGAGGAAGGGCTTTATTGACTATCGATCTGTAGTCCGCTTGCGGTGTATCGTGGGAAGCATTCTCGCTTTCGTCCCGGACAACGATGCCCCAGCGAAGAAAAGCGACCGTCAGATTGTACAGTGCGCTGGCATTTTCAGCATCGAGTGCGACTGCGCGGTCGAGGTAACGGATTGCTTCCTCATATTCGTTGATCTGCAGTAAAGCGGTTCCTGCTGCATATTGCGCTGAGATATCCTCTCTGTTATTGTCCGCATATTCCGTGAATTTTGAAATCGCTTCAGTCACTCTGTCGGCGGCAATATAGACATTGAGCAGCTCATTGTTCAGTTCGGCACTGGTGGGGAAGTCCACAGTTGCACGGTTGAGGAGGTCAATGGCTTCGTTGTACCTCTTCTTTGCTTCCTCTTCCTTTCCTTCCTCTTTCAAATTGTCTGCTTCAATGGTGAGCATTTGGCCGAGAGCACTGTAGGCTTCAGCAGTAGGGTTACGTTTGAGCTGTTCCTCAAGAGGTGCCCGCGCTTCATCGACACGATCAGCGCCCATGAGCGCATACGCGAGGAACACATATGCATTGTATTTCGCCGAGCTGTCCGGTTCAAGTTTGGTGGCAGCGTCAAATGCAGTGATGGCCTCGGCGTATTGTTTCTTGTCTTTTCTGATCTGGGCTCGCTTCATCGTGTTTGCGGCATGGTTGAATGCCTGCCCCCAATATGCCAGACGATATTCTTCAATTTCTTCGGTAACCTTGCCACCAAGATTTTGCGCCTTTTCCCAGGATTCCTGGAGCTTCCCGTACTGACGTTTTTCAGCATAGACATGGCCAATCCAATACCAGCCCTCGGGATTATTCGGTCTTTCCTGTGTCTCCTTCAGGAAGGCAGTATAGGCCTCTTCCAGTTTCTCAGGATTTTTACTTTGCTGATACTGTTGAAAGTACAGCTTTCCACCAGTAATATTCGGGGACGAACACTGAAATCCCATCGTCGCCAGGCCTGCCAGGGCAAGAGTCATTATTGCAACGCGGGTCCAAGTGGTGTGTTTCATGACTTCCTCGACATTGAATGATATTTGGAAAGGGAGATTACAATTCGATAATCTTCCAGAATAACAAAATATCGATATGAGCAGGCAAAGGCAAGGAAGAATGTATTGGGCCAGTGCGTCTGCTTCCGGGAGGCATGCCGAGTACGAGAGTGAGACCCTGCGAAAACGAAAAAGTTTTCAGGCAGAACGTGACTTTATGCGGAAGAAATATTCGTGATCCGGGAACATTCTGCGTATGAGCGAACAACCCTATTGCTATGAGGGCTGTGTCACGCGAGAGAATGTTCCGCGCTTTGCAGGCAGGTCCCTCCGGACAGGACGTACGAAATGTCTGTAACTTTTTTCGTAAACTCATGTTTTACAGCGAGGTAGGATGAATATCGCTCTTGACATTCGCGCCAATTGAGGCGATATTGTCTACCTCGGCATCTGATAATGGTGCTTTGTCGAAATAATTACCTGGTCCCATGCTGGAAGGATTACGACGTACGAGAAAGACAGCCGGAGGCGAGGCCCCCCGACAGAAGCTCGAGGCTTTACTGGCCGTCAGCCGGAGCAATCTCGTTGCTGTCGACGAGGATCTCATCTCGCGTGCATTCAATTTCATGACGCGTGCGCACAAGGAGCACCGCCGTAAGTCGGGTGAACCATACGCGACTCATCCATATGCGGTCGCCATGATCGTTGCACAGGAAATACCGCTTGATGACGTAGCGGTTGCCGCCGCATTGCTCCATGACGTCATAGAAGATTGTGAAGACTACGATTACAATGATATCAGGGAGGAATTCGGAGGGACCATCGCGAATATTGTTGAGGGTGCAACGAAGATCTCCACGATTCTTGTAAGCAAAGAAATCACCAAAGCGGAAAATTACCGCAAGCTCATGGTCTCCATGATCAATGATATTCGCGTCATACTGGTGAAATTCGCTGACCGGTTGCATAATATGCGTACACTGGAGTTCGTTGGCGAACAGAAGCAGCAACGTATCGCGCGCGAAACCCTTGACATCTATGCCCCGCTCGCACATCGCTTTGGTCTGGCACGAATCAAATGGGAGTTGGAGGACCTCGCATTCAAATATCTGCATTCAGAAGCATATCGGCAGTTGAAAAAACAGATTGCCGTGAAACGACGGGACAGAGAGAATTATATCGATCGCTTCCGCGCCCCCCTGCAGACGGAGTTGGCACGTGCAAACCTCTTTTTTGAAATGATCGGACGTCCGAAACATCTTTACAGTATTTTCAAGAAGATGGAGGACCGCAACAAGACCTTTGATGAGATCTACGACCTGTTCGCCATTCGTGTCATCCTGGATACGAAGGAAGAAAAGGACTGTTATCTCGCGTACGCTGTCGTTTGTGAGGTCTATACACCGATACCGGAGCGGTACAAGAATTACATAGCCTTGCCGAAGCAAAATGGTTACAAGTCAATTCATACGACCGTACTCGGACCGGATGGAAAGATGGTCGAAGTTCAGATTCGCACCCGTGAGATGCATGAGATCGCCGAAAAAGGTATTGCCGCTCATTGGGCATATAAAGAGAGCATTCAAAATAAAACCAGTGCATTTGAGAACTGGATTCGCTGGGTACGGGAGGTGCTGGAAAGTCCACAGGCCGCTGCTTCCGACGAGGAAGGAGCCAGGCAACTGCTCGACAACTTTCAACGCAATCTCTACCAGGATGAAATCGTGGTGTTTACTCCGAAGGGAGATCTGATCGTTCTCCCGAACGGAGCTTCCCCTGTAGACTTTGCGTTTGAAATCCATTCTGAAGTCGGACTCCATACGATTGGTGCCAAGGTCAATGGCAGGATCGTTCCGCTTAACCGGAAACTGCATAGCGGAGATCAGGTGGAGGTGATTACATCACGCAATCAGCATATCAGCCCTGATTGGGAGCAGCAGGTTGTCACCCACAAAGCGAAAGCCGCAATCCGTCGCTTCGTCAATGAGCAGACCAAGCAGATTCTGCAGCACGGCCGAGAGAAGTGGGAAAGACGGGCACGCAAACTGAAAATTCCTCTCGACGAAGGGCCGTTGTTGAAAGCAGCGCAGATCTTACGATTTCCAAGTCTGTCGAAAATGCTTGTCGCTCTTGCGAAGGATGAAATTCGTGTCGATGATATTGCCACCGCCGCTGTATCCGATCCTCCTGCTGAGGAGGTGGGTAAGGAGTTGCCGCAACGCGATCATCAGGAAGTATTCGAAGAATTTGCGCAACGGTCGAGAAGCGAACAAGGGATTGTCATTGAAGGTGAAGCGACGGATATCCAATATGATTTTGCCCGTTGCTGCAGCCCGCTTCCCGGTGACAACGTTATCGGCTTCGTGACATTGGGACGGGGGATCAAAGTGCACCGCTGGAATTGCCGCAATATTCAGCGTCTCATGCAAGACTCTGGTGATGCAAGCATGCGTGAACGCCTTATCGAGATTGCATGGCCGTCGAACGGTGCGACGGAGTATCTCGGTGGAATTCGGGTCGAAGGTGAGGATCGCCCGGGAATTCTCAATGAAATCGCCCTCGCCGTGACCAGTTACAAAAACACCAACATCCGTAGTGTCAACATCGAAACCGTAAAGACGATGTTCAGCGGCTCCGTCCTGGTGACCGTCAGCAATCTTGAGCATCTCGAACGATTAATTGAACGCCTGAAAAAAGTGAAAGGCATCTCGAAAGCGGAACGTTTTGTCGAGATGATCTGACCCCATCCGGAGAAAACTGATGAAAAAAAGAATCCCGACACAGACGAGAAAGGATATTTCGCGGAATGTCGCAAAAGAACTCTCCCTCAAGCTGCGGGACGCCGACCATCTGGTAGAGACCGTGCTGTCGACAATACGTGACATGCTCATGAATGCCGAACCGGAGATCCGACTCGAAGTTCGTGATTTCGGCGCCTTCGAAGTCAAGGTCACGAAAGCAAAGCCGGGTGCCCGAAATCCAAGAACCGGAGAATTGGTGTATGTCCCTCCGCGACGTAAGGTGATGTTCCGGCCCGGCAAGAAATTGCGTGGGTTTCTGCTCTCTCCCCTCAACCCTGAGGAGGAAGCCTTCGTCATCGAAAGGGAACATGTACAATACGTTGAAGAGCCTGTTTTCTCTCCTGTCATGGAAGAAGTCAGTGATGATTAATCGACGCACACTTGCCATTGATTACGGCGAGCGCCGTGTCGGACTCGCTCTGTCGGACGAACTCGGTATCATCGCTTCGGGCATAGGGACGCTGGGGAATGACGAAACCCTGCTGCCGCGCCTGCTCGAGATCATTCGTGATCGTGACGTCGCACGTGTCATTATCGGCTTGCCTTTGACGCTCAAGGCTGAACAGGGCGCCAGCGCATTGAATGTGCAGGGATTCGTTCCCCGGTTGGAAGCGGCCTGCGGATTGCCG
>JAGTUW010000357.1 GCA_018224345.1 Bacteroidota bacterium | reverse complement strand
GTTCCCGAACAAGACCTGCAACCTGTGCAATATCCTGCTCGACATATGCACTGTCTCCCTGTTTAAGTCGACCGACATGCATGACCATATCGACTTCCGTCGCTCCGTCTTTCAGTGCCCGGTCGGTCTCATACACCTTGACGTCCGTCTGATTTGCACCGTGCGGAAACCCGACGACGGTACAGATACGACGTGTGCTGCCTTTCAGCGCAGCGACACAGAGCTGTACCCAACTCGGATACACACATACAGTTGCAAATTGATACGTTTTCGCCTCATGGCAAAGTTGAATGATGTCACTCTCACATGCATCAGGCCTGAGAAGAGTATGATCAATCATACGGGCAAGCGATGCATCGTTTGGGAGTGTCTCATTCATAATCGAATCACCATACACTTCATCAGGCTACAACCCTATAGTGAGTCCAAGTGTTGCCCGCAATGTCGGAATACTCCATTCTGCATTGCCCTCGACGACGGTTGTCAACGGATAATCGAATTGCAGTTCCGGGGTGAGAGCAACACCTCGCGAAAGTACGAGAGCATATCCTGCACCGACAACCAATCCAGCACGCAGTGACGGATCCTGCTGTGCATCCAGGGCCTCGTTCCCGAATATCTGCCTGTTGCTTCCCGTACCGGGATAAACATAGCCTGGCGTTACAATAAATTCCTCATCGCTCAAATTTCCATCAACGAAAAAACCTGCGCTCGCACCTGCAAGGAAATACAGCCCTTCCATCCCTGTAAACCATAGCAGCATGAAAGAAGATGAAATGTACTGCAGATCGACTTCGGCACGTCGCTCAGCATCAACAGCTGCCGGCGCACCATTCTCACTGTACGCGTTTATGGAAATACTCTTCACATATGTGGAAGAATGATCTTCATACAACCCCTGCAAACGCAAGCCAATAAAGCGGTTAACATAAATGTCGGCATGTATCCCTGCATGGTAGCCGATCCCGTAGCCTCCGTCGAATTCACAATCGCATGCGACAGCAGGTCCGCTGCCGCCGAAATTCAAGTTCGGCCCCGCCGAGAATCCTATGGCGATCGCCCCGGGGTATGTCTGACGGAACCCGTGATGATTTCTCCGGTACTGTGCAAGACCGTCGGTGACAAACAAGCAGAGCAGCATGCCGACCAGCAATGTACAGCGCAATACGATTCGAGCCGATTGTGTCATGGTAAATTGAAGCGCATCGTGGCAATGATTCTTTATGAGTATCAGATAGCGAAACGCAGATACAGGTTGAATTGCCATGTTGCAAGCTTCCAGTCGGAATACGTGGATGTAACCGGAGTCAGCGGCATGGTCATCATCAATTCGGGAGCAACTGCCAGTCTCTCATGCAAAGGATACATATACCCCAGACGTGCAGCCAATCCGAGACGGTAAGAAGCGGCATCGGAATAATACTCAGACATGTTTCCATCCATGAACGTCTGTTCAGTACTGCCATTGGTGTCGTAGGTCAAACCAGGTGTCCTGATTTGTTCTATTTCTGTGATATTATCATCGACGATGATACCGAGTTCCGGACCGACAGCTACATAGAGCCCCCGGAGGGGCAGATCCCATTTGGCAGCGACCCCAAGCTCCACTACGGAGAGAACAACGGTCGTTTCCAGATCGAAATCCACCCACAAAAAATCGCCGCCTCCGCCAAAGGGGACATACTCGAGACGCTGCTCCGACTTTTCGTACGAGGGACGGAGCATGCGATATCCAAGTGTCGCGAATACGGAGAAATCACGTGTCAGCGGATAATCCGCGAACGCACCCAGTTGCAGGCCGAAACCCTGTCCGCTGAGATACTCGCAATCACACAGTGTTTCGAACCTTCCGTTGCTTACCACCCATGCCCCACCGGCATACGGACCGACATACATTCTCCATGGGACGGGCCGCAGGATATCATCTTCACCCTGTGGTGGACTCTCGGCCAGTGAAACGAAATGCAGTGAACAAATGCAAAGTATGAAAAGAAACTTTCGCATGAATGCCATCAGGTAATTGAATCAGCAGGCATATTACAACCATGTGGAGAAAGAAACAACCGTGTATCCGGCGCTGTAGTGAGAACGAAAGCGCAGTAAAGCGCAGTCATATCCGTTCAATGACGGATTGATCAACCCATCCTGTTTTTCCATCAACGAGACGGATATGATTGTATCCGTCACGTTCTTCGAGAATAGTCACCTTCAGCCCTTCATGTACGACGAAGCTTTTGACGGCAGTCGCGTCCGGACTGCTGCGTACTGTCACTTCAGTTGACATGATGATGGCATTGCGGCGCGCGTGCAATTCCTCGGTCCGTGCCATATAAAATATGAGTGAGACAATGAAAAGAGAAAGGGAAATGATCCCGAAGACGAGTGCGCTCCGGCGAAGAACGACGCGACGGTATGCAAAGAAAACGAATACAGCCGCTGCGAGGCAGGTAAAGAACAGCACGGACCAGTAAAAGAATGTCTCCGGGCGATGTGCTTGCTTGAAGTCATTCCACCACTGTACGAAAAAAATCAGCGGAATCGGCTCGACCTTGTCGCTAAGCCGCGCACGAACGACATTGATATTGTGCAGTACATCCTCGTGTCCCGGGTGCAGAATCAGCGCCCGTTCATAGAACAATATACTCTGACCAAGATCTCCGTTTTTGTAATAGGAATTTCCCAGATTGTACAAAAGGTCAAAACTCTCATAACCCTGCTCGTACAGTTCCCGGAACAGAGTGATCGCATAGGGGTATTCAGCCAGTCGATAGTGTTGCACTGCCTGTCTGTAGAGTTCATTGACGTCAGACTCATCCGCAGACATCCGCGGTACAAGAAAAAGCATGAGCAGGGTGACCGGCAGGATGTACTTCATGTCCTCTCCCGCATCGCTTGTTCAGTCAGAATAATGACTTCTTCTGTCCGGGCATATAACGATCTCATTTCCTCCGTGCTGCTGCGCGTCGGCGAGAATCTTGCATATTCTACTGCATCCAGTCCCTGCCGCATCCTTTCGATCAGTTCAGTATCGAGGTTGGCTGCTTGAAGGTGCTCGATGACGCTATCGATCGTCATGATGGAAGTTGGCATACCGAGTTTATCCTGTACGTACCCCCAGAGCGCGTGTGCAATTTCCTGATAATATGCATCAATTTTTCCTGCATCCAGAAATTTCCGTGACGCGCTCAAACGCTTTTCTGCCACACGTGTGGCGCGCCGGCGTCTCATCCCGGCGACATCGCCCCGAAGCTGATCATAGCGCCGCTTCCACAACAACGCCAGGGCAAGAGCTATGGCGGGAATGAGGTAAGAAAGCAACATCGTCACCGGGTGTACGCCATGTGTGACACCACGTTGGAGCTGTGGCTCTTCATCCCGGATTCCGCGCACATCCATTGCAAGATAGTCTATAGATGTACGTGTCATGGCGTCGGCGGTACGACGTTCATCCCCTTCGGAGATATCAAGCGAAAACGCTTCTGATTCAAGCTTGACGTAGGAAGCTTTTGCCGGATCGAAATAGGAGAATGTCACAGGAGGGATGGTCACCTTGCCTGCAAAACGGGGAACAAGCAGATATTCGAAGCTCTTGCTCCCCACGAGTGTCCCACCTTCGGGCCGGGCATCTTCGTTGATCGTCGGGCTGTAACTATCCATCCCGGATGGAAAAATCACTGTCGGTTCGTCGAGAAGGCGGATATTCCCCTTTCCGGTGAGAGTGATGCTCAGTGTCGCAGTTTCATTCGCCTTGAGTTCGTTGCGGTCGAGTGACGCTCTCATCTCATAGAAACCAACGACGCCTGAGAAACCTTGTGGCTTCCCCTCTTCCGGGAGAGGCCGCACATTGACATCAATCTTTCTCGTCGCCAGGGTTTTCCTGACATTATCAAAGGAATCCATGAATGGATCGCTGAAAAATCTGTCAAATGCATCGTCCCCGCTTCTTCTCCGTTTTCGTACCCTGACCACAGCTCCTATCTCCAGAGGGTCGATGCTGAGCTCGCCGCTCTGTGTCGGAAAATAGATGACCTTGCGGAGCATGTAGGTCTCATATTGCCGTCCCTTATGCACTTCAATACGCGGTCGCAGTTGTGTCGGTGCTTCGACATCCTCGGACCAGAACCCCTTCATTCGCGGCAACTTGATGGGATTCTCCAACTGAAACGCTACACGTGAAAACAATTTGTACGTGACAGTGATCGGTTCGCCCACAAAGACATCCGTCCTGTTCGGGATCGCCTGAACGTACAGGTTGTCTCCAAGATCCACATCAGGTTCTTCTTCATTCTTCTGCTGCTGAGATCCGCTTCCCGGAACTGCAGAAGTGACTTTTATGCTGACAGTATTCGAGGTCATCATAGTACCGTCATAGGTGATCCTCGCGGCTGGCACTGTGTACGTCCCGGTGTTTCTTGGCTGCAGGACATAGGTCCAGGAAATTTTCGTCGAAACGCGACCGTTGATGATCTGCATCTGCTGGGATGTGGATGGCCCGGCAAGCGTCATGAAATGGCGATTGAGATCCGGGGCACGAAAGTCTTTGTACTGCTTGAGACTCCCTCCCGACAACGTGTATGTCACCTGGAAGCGCTGACCGAGCGGGACCTCGGTCCGGTCCACTCCACAGGAGAATTGTACGTCCTGAGCACTGAGTGGCAGCACATAGAAAAGCAGTATACTCAGTGCGAGAGAACTGCGGATGCTCATTGTCTCACCAATCCCTCTCTACTTCAACACGACGACCCTGCTGTTGTCGTTTCTTTCTCTGAAGCTCCTTTTCCTCCCGCTGCAGTGCACGGAGAATCTGTTCCGCCTGCTGTTTGGAAATACTTGGTTCTTTCTGCGGCTGAGCCTGCTCTTGCTCATCCTGTCGTCCCTTTTCCTTCTGATCCTGACCTTGCTGCTGCTGTTGCTCCTGCTGTTGTTGATCCTGTTGATCCTGTTTCTGTTGATCGTCCTGTTTGTCCTTGTCCTTCTGCTCCTGATCCTTCTCCTTATCCTGCTGCTGTTGTTGCTGTTGATCCTGATCGTCTTTTTTCTGATCCTGATCCTCGTTTTGCAGCTCTTCGAGTTTTTTTCGGGCATAGGTCAGGTTATAGCGTGCATCATCATCCTGCGGATTGAGTTTCAAGGTCTTTTTATACATTTCTATAGCCTGCTTATACCCTTCCTGCCGGAGATCTCCAGCCTGCTCCCCGGCCGCTTCTTTGAGAAGTGGATTCTCCGCACCGGTTTCCGCTGCATGTAAAAACGTATTGCCTGCATTATACAGCGTACGGGAAAGCATCTCCCTGTCCTTGACCCGCACACCAGCCTGTTCGTACAGCTCAAGTGCGGCCTTGATATCATCATTGCGATACGCCGCATTCCCGGCATTGAAAAAACTTTCCGGCCGGTCGGGAGCTGTGTCCCCTGCCTGCAGGTATTCATTACGGGCCTCATCGTATTGGCCGGAATGATAGAACTCATTTCCTTTGTTGACCGTAGCGCGGTATGACTGCCCCCATGCACTGGCAGGGAAGAAAACCGGAGTTATCATCAGTAAAACAAGGAGTCGTAACATATCAATCTCTCCTTCTTTCGTCATTGACGGCGAAAATGGAAAAACGCGAGAGAAAGCGGTTGCGCGTTTCCGAAAGAAATATTTCGGATATCAGGAGAATAAGAGCCATAATGATAAGATACTGGAATCGAGCTTCATAGTCGGTGAATTGCTTTGTCCCGTATTCCTTCTTCTCCATGCGCTCGATGTTCTCAAAAACAGTGGCGAGGTTATCCCTGCCGCTGAGTGCCTGCGTGAACGTCCCGTTGGTGACTTCGGCGATATCCTTCAAGGTTTCGCTGTCGAGACTGCTCATCACCAGCGAACCATCAGCTTGCTTCTTATAGGTGTTCTGACCTCTGGCGGACGACTCTGGAACAGGAGCACCCTCCAGGGATCCCATGCCGATCGTATGAATCACGATACCTTCCTGTGCAGCACTTGCAGCGGAGGAAACCGGATCGTCTTCATGATTTTCACCGTCTGTGATAATGACCATGGCCTTATACTTCCCCTCTTCTTTCTCGAACGAACTGCGTGCGAGATCAACTGCCGAGGCGATTGCCGTTCCCGGGGTCGGCGCCATCCCTACATCGATTACATCAGAAAGCATCATTGCCGCACTGTAATCCGAGGTTAGCGGAAGCTGTGTGTAGGCATCCCCCGCAAAGACGATAATACCGATGCGGTCACCTTTAAGATTGTTGATCAGGTTCTGCACTTCTTTCCTTGCCGCACTGATACGGCTGGGCTGAATATCCTCTGCGCGCATACTCGCGGAAACGTCCACGGCAACGATAAGATCGATCCCCGTCCGTGTCACCTCCTCGAATTTGCTTCCCACCAATGGATTCGCATAGGCAGTGATCAGCAGTGCAAAGGCAAGAATGACAAGACCACCGCGAAGCCAGTACTTGACGCGGCTGCGACGATCCACCAGGGCCAGAACGCTGCTCAGTTCCCCGAATGAACGTATACTGTTTTTCCTCAGAAACCATGCGAACCACAATGCCCCAACCAGCAGCGGCAGGATGAGGAAGTAACTGAAGTATTCCGGGTGAGCGAATTTTATCATAGTCGGTTTCTTGTCACGGTATTTTTCGAAAGACAAATAATGAGAGAGAGAGTTCCAACAGCAGCAGAGCCAGACCCGCACGCAGGTACTCATAAAACAAATCAGTGTAACGCTGAAATTCTGTCACTTCGATTCTCGTGCGTTCGAGTTGATCTATCTCATCATAAATCTCGCGCAGCTTTTTGTTTCCCGTTGCCCGGAAATACTTGCCGCCCGTAATACCGGCCACCTGCTGGAGCATGTCCTCATCAATCTCGACAGGGACGGGATGATACTGGATACCATACACTGTTTTGAACGGGTAGGGAGCCATGCCGCGCGTTCCGACACCGACGGTATACATCCTGACATCGAATGTGCGCGCGATCTCCGCTGCGGTTGCCGGATCTATCGATCCCATGTTGTTGACACCGTCTGTCAGCAGAATCATCACTTTGCTTTTCGACTCGCTGTCCTTCATCCGGTTGACCGCATTTGCTATTCCGTCCCCGATAGCGGTGCCATCCTGAAGAAAGCCGGTTTCCACCTTTTTCAGTAAATCAATCAATACATCGTAATCAGTCGTCAGCGGGCACTGTGTAAAACTTTCTCCGGCAAAGATGACCAGACCTATCCGGTCGCTCACGCGTCCGCGGATAAATTCCTCGGCCACATTTTTGGCAGCTTCAAGACGATTGGGACGAAAATCCTCAGCCAGCATCGACCCGGAAATATCCAATGCAATCGTTATGTCTATTCCCTCGCGAAATACGTTTTCACCGCGTGCAGAAGACTGCGGCCGGGCAAATGCGATAATGATCAATGAAATCGCAATCATTCGCAGGGCGAACGGAATATGGCGCAAACGAACTCGCCAGCCCGCAGGCAGGCCGGAGAACATGGAAAGCGAGGAATGACGCAATGCCGCTGTCAATCGTCCCTGCTTCCATACATACCATGCCACAAGCAAGGGAATGATCAACAGGAGCCAGAGAAATTCCGGATTGGCAAAATGCATGACCGGCTCAAACATGATCACTCCCTCCCTCTTCCGGTGCATTTGACCCGGAGGAGTCATCCACGTCCGGTTGCGATGCTGCATTGCGCGGTGTATTTCCACTTCCTGTCAATGGCTCTCTCTCCTGCCTGTCCATGGCTTCGTCTTCTGCTCTCGTGGGCTGGTCCGCTCCCGCATTCTTCTTCATTGTCTCCCCCTGATCCCGGACATCCGTGCCTGCCATCGTTTCCGACGTTTCGTGCGGCACTGCGGTTGCATTGACAAAGGATGTAGCGACATCCATCGCATCTTCATGCTGCATATTGGAAGGTTGGTATGTTGCGAATTTCGTCATATCCGCGATGCGCAAAATCCGTTCCAGATGTTCGATCAACTCTGGTGATATACCATGTACTGCGAGAGCGGAAATGATCTCCGGGCTTGTCTGCTCAAGAGCGGGGATATGGTGGCGGCGCTCGATATACTCACGCAGTATTTCTGTGACTTCCGACTGATATTGTTTGTGCATACCAGCCTGCCAGAGTTTTCGTGCACGTAGTGTCTCCAGGGCCTGCAGGGCGATCACGTGCGCGGGGATTTGCGGTTCCGCTTCCTGTGGGATTTCCGGGGCCGGCCGTTCCTTCCACTTCCTGTACCAGCGATAGCCGAACCAGAGCATCAGGAGTATCAGAACGAGTATGGCAAGAAGCAGGAGATAATCCCAGACCGTCAAGGAGATGTGCACAACATCCCGGATGTCCTTGAACGTCCCGCTGGTGTCGAGTACGACAGTGCTCACCTGTAGTGAGATCGGAGAAGTAAATACCGAATACAGTGTCGTATCGCCGGGAAGTCGATACTGCACTCGCAGACGGAGATCAATCTGTCCAGTATCGAAGACGGTAACAATCACACGCTGCCTGTATTCGTTCCGGCCATCGCGCGTGGTTATACTGGCCTCCCCGGCCGAAATGAATTCTCCTTGATCCACATCCTCATCGGCTGCGGGCAAAAGCAGGGC
>JAGTUW010000356.1 GCA_018224345.1 Bacteroidota bacterium | reverse complement strand
CATCGACGACGAACTCAAGTTCCGTCGCAATACCCGGACAGGACAGGACATCCTCGCCGAAACCTGGGAATTGCCTTACGAACAGGAAGAGTACATCCTTGATCTTTCCGAAGAGGAACAGGCGTTCTGCGCGGCGAAACGGGAGGAATGGGGTTTGCACGGGAGCTGTGTGGTCGGCTTCAATACCGGCTGTTCTGAACTGTATCCGAACAAGAAAATGACGGTCGAACAGCATGTGCAGTTGATTACCATGCTGGCAGGGGAAGAACGACTGCGCTTTCTGCTGCTCGGGGGACCGGAAGATACAGAGCGGAATGCGCGTATCGTGGAACTGCTGCGTCCCCTCGCTCTCGGTGACCGGCTCATTGGCACACCTACACGTGAGGGACTGCGCCGCGGCATCTGTTATGAAAACCTCGCCGACGTTGTCGTCACAGGGGATAGTTTCGGCATGCATCTGGCCATCGGACTGCGCAAGCATGTCCTGGCTTGGTACGGACTCAGTTGCTGGGAGGAAATCGATCTGTACGGCAGAGGCAGGAAATTCATTCCAGAGGGACTGCATTGCGCTCCGTGCTGGAAACGCGTCTGTCCATTCGAGCTTGAATGCATCGCGATGATAGACCTCGAAGGCATGGCCGGTGAAATCCTTCAGTACGCAGCGACAGCGGACATTCATGAGCATACCGGGAAACGTGTATGAGACACCATCGTCCGACATACATCGGATCGTTGTTTCTCACGATACTGCTGTTGAGTATCGTCGTCGCATGTGAGCGGGAAGCCACGGTGGATGAACAATTGCAGGGCACATGGAAAAATGGTGACGGTAATCTGCTGCGTTTCGAGGGGGATGGCCGTGCACTGGTAGGACAGGAAGGGCTTTCCGGAGAAGGCGAATGTCGCTATGAACTCCGGGGAGACTCGGTGTCAGTCACCATGATTCCGGACGAGGATCCGGAACTGCGTATCGTCTATCGTCTGTGGCTGGATGGGGATACACTGCGGCTGCTTTCTTTCGAGCGTCATACACCCTACGGTATGGGATCGCTGACAGCCGGCGAGTATGCGCAGCAGACCGGACGGCCTGCCTATAAACTTGATTTCACACGTACAGCAACGGAAGAATGAAACAGATACCTGAAGACCGTCCTCTTATCGCTCCCTCACTGCTGTCCTGTGACTTCTCCCGCATCGCAGAGGAGGTGCAGGCCATCGAAGCAGCCGGTGCGGACCTGCTGCATGTCGATGTGATGGACGGACATTTCGTTCCCAACATCACCGTCGGTCCGCTCATCGTCGACGCCATCGCGCGCCATGCCACGCGTCCCCTGGATGTACATCTGATGATAGCGGAGCCGGATCCCTATCTGCAGGCATTCGCCGAAGCGGGAGCGGATATTCTCACGGTACACTGGGAAACCTGTGCACATCTGCATCGCAGCGTACAGGCTATTCACCATCTCGACAGGCCGGCGGGTGTCAGTCTGAATCCCGCCACACCGGTTGCAGTGCTGGAGGACATTCTCGACGATGTCGAGATGGTACTGCTGATGAGTGTGAATCCGGGTTTCGGCGGACAGCGCTTCATCCCCCGCGCACTGGAGAAAATCGCGGCACTGCGGACCATGGCACAGGCCCGTGGGCGTGACGATCTGCGCATCGAGGTCGATGGTGGCATCACCAGGGAGAATGCAGCCGCTGTGCTCACGGCCGGGGCGGATATTCTTGTCTCCGGTTCGGCGATTTTCCGCTCCGGTGATTACGCCGCGTACATCACTGCCCTGCGCAACGCCGCGTCGCATGGCTGAACCCCGACGGTACGAACGTAGCGGGCCCGGAACTCCGATGTGCTGGGTACTGTTCTGTTAAGCATGAACAGCGGGAACGTCACTCGATCATATCATTGCGCTCGTCTTGCGCGGTCATTCGTCCGTGAACGTCGGGTATCTGTGCCCGAAGATGATGTCGTGCGCATGTGGCTTCATCGTGCACAACCCGATGTCGAGTTCGTTACCCTTCAAAGACAGTGCGTCCGCGTCATCGATCCCGGGAAGCTCAACCGGCATGACGGCCCTGATTTTCGCAACGCCGTCATTACCGTCGATGGGGTGTTGCGTCGTGGGGATATAGAAATTCACACCAACCGTGAGGACTGGCATCGTCACGGGCATGACCGGGATGCCAATTACGACGGCGTCGTTCTCCATGTCTGTCTTTTCGATGGCCCTGCCCGGGAAGGTATGCCGACCATCGCCTTGTCGATGCAACTCGGAACGTCATTTCGTGACGCCTGGTCCGGTGCCCGTGACCGTCGTCACCCGCTTGCCTGTCTGCGTCCGTCCGCTCCCATGCAATTCCGCGTACGGCGGGGGTTTTCCCTGGGGGGTGCAGAGAACGCCTCTCTGGATGCCATGCTTGCATTGGCGGCCGCACGGCGTTTCGAAAGAAAATTCCGTCGTTTGGCGCTGCGTTTCGATGCTCTGCTGCGCGAGAACGAGCCTGCCGTCGCCTTTCGCCAACTCCTCTATGAAACGATGGCGCGGGCTGCAGGGTATGGGGGAAACGAGCAGCCATTCGAGTCTCTGGCACGCGCCGTATCACTGCGCACACTCTCGACACTGACATTGGCACAGAGGCTTGAGCGTCTTGCCGCCGCCGGTGGGCTGACCCGGCATCCTGCATATCTCACACCGGTTGCCGACGGGGGCGGCCTACCGCAGGCGGGCATCCCGGCCGGGTCTCGCCGGTGTGGGCGTTCGGCGGCAGGATGGAACAATGCGGCGGTCATGCCGCACAATCGTATCGGGCGGCGTCTGGGCTGGTTCGCCGCCTGGGCGGTCGTACTTGACGAGCCTGCATGGTGGCGCTGTCTGCTCGGGACTGTCCGAATGGGGCAGTGCGAACTGCGCTCCTACGAGGGCATGTTTCATACGGCACTGTCGAAAGACAACCCTGGTACCGATCGTATCGCAGAAATCATGATCAACGTACTGGCGCCATTTCTCAGACTCTACGGTGAGCGGAAAGGAGACATGGCACTGGCACGCGCGGCTGCGAAGCTGTATTTCAGCGTCACGCCCGCTCCGCAGAACCGGCATACCCGTCTGTTTACCGATGGATTCGATCTGCACTGTGACACCTCCGCCCGGCAACAGGGGATGATCGAGCTCGCTACTGAATTCTGTCAATCGCAGCGTTGCACGCAATGTCTTTACGCAGCTATCTGACTGGTCTTCCGGCCAGTATTGTTTTTCTGACCGGCTTTCTTCCGGTACTGTTGCATGGCCAGACGGTCAACGGTCTGACCGCATACCACTACAGCGGACAGACATTTCTGAGCTGGAATTCCGCCGGTCCGGCCGTCACGCAGTATACCGTCTATCGCGCACGCAAGCCCCTCCGTACCGCGCTGGCTCTGCTTCAGGCGGAACAGCAGTATGTCGTCGCCCCGGGATCGGCGCTCAACCGGCGCCTGAGCGAGATACTGAAACGGCCGATCTTTTACAGATTGCCGGGACCCGAAGGTGCGCTCAATGCTCTTCGAGAATGTCTTGTTGTCACCAGCACGGGGAATGGCCAATGGTACTACGCCGTTACCGCTGGTGGTCCCCGTGGGGAGTACCGGCAGCTCCGTGCCGCTGCCAACACACTGATACAAGGCGTGCGGGAGCAGGTCGCCATGCCCGATGCCGTGCATCAGGGACGCTTCAGCTGGGAGCAACGGAAGATGGATATCTTCGCGCATTGGGGCACGGACACCGACCTCCCCAATTTCCCTGCCATGAGTAATCTGTCTTCGCAGGCCTTTCTGTTCGCGTTGCGGAAGAACGGCGTTACCAGGGCGCATCCACTGGTGGTACGATTGCACGGACGCGGTGATCATTTCCTCAACAGTGTACACGGTGCCGGTTCTCCTTTTGATTATATCCTCGCACTCGACGACTATCTTCCGGGTACAGGTTCACCGACGTTCTGGTTCGGATATGATCGGGGGATGGACATTCTCGGTCGTGCTCCGTTGTCGGCCGCTCCCGGTCTCGGCGTGGTGGATTACACGATGCGCCGGTTGCGGTGGACGGTGGACTGGGCAAGACGGAAACTGCCGATCGATATCAACCGTGTCTATCTTGTGGGAGCATCGATGGGTGGATCAGCCGCAGCGTTTTCACTTTTTACGTTCGGTGATCGTATCGCTGCGGCGATGTCTGTCATACCCCGTCTGCAATATCCAAACGGAGAGGACTCACCGAAGGGAGCAGGGGCGCAGCGCCTGTTCCGTGCTCTGTGGGGAGATGCGGGGCGTCGGCCACGCATGAGCGACGGGCGATCAGTGTATACCGTGCTTGATTTTGCCCGGCGCCTGCAGTGGAGTGATCTGCGCCTGTTCCCGCCCTTGCGGGTAATCAGCGGCAAACGGGATTCCGTCGTCGGCTGGCAGCAGGCGATACGCAGCATGCGTGTCGCCGACAGTCTGTCCGCCAGCATAGGGTATTTCTGGGATAAACGGGGTCATGCCTCGAACGGAAATTTCTCCTGGGTTCCTCAGCAGCATCTGATCAGTCTCTGGCGTTACCGGACAAACCGCAGTTTCCCTGTGTTCAGCCGGGTCAGCAGGAATGACGATCCGCAACGGACTGCTCCGGGCGGGCAGAATGTCGTGGTCGATTGGTTCGAACCCGTGATAGACGAAACGGACACCTGGTCAGTGGGGATTCGACGTGCAGCCCTGGAAATGCGGGACAGCCTCTTCATCATCGACGGCACCCTGACAGCGGATATTACGCCACGCCGCCTGCAGCGTTTCCGCATCACCGGCGGGAGGTTGTATCGTTGGACATTGCGCAGTTCCGGGAGGGACATTGCCTCCGGTACGATTCGGGCACAGCAGCATGGACAGCTGACCATCCCCACCGTTCCCATTCCCGACATGCCTGCGCGCATTGAAATCCGCTTGGTATCAGGTCCGACACAATAATTCCGCACTGCGAATGAGCCGTCCGTTGGCGTTTGCTGCCTTGCCGGTCGAACGGCCGCAGTCGTCGCGTTCTCAATTGAATTTCCACCTCGACGCCGTGTTTGTGTGAGGGGAAGCCATTCGGCCCTCGCCTCCCGGCCGATCGCCTTCCGGAATTATCTTTCCATCCATCCTTCCGCAATCGTTGATTATTTCACGATAATACCCCATATTATGATTCTCTGTCGTGATTCGTGTGTGTATTGACATTTGATAGTGTGAATACATGTGAGTGAGTATGGATAGCGTCAGTCCGTTGTCCGGACGGATCCGGAACAGCCCGCAGGGATGAGAGTCCCGATGCTTGGCACGCCACATTGATCATCAATCAAATAGAGGATCAGACGTATGGAACGCATTTCCAAAGCGGCTTTCCGCCGGCTTCCACGTTATCATCAGATATTGAGCGCGTACGAATCGGTGGGGAAAGAATTCATTTCCTCGCGCGAACTCTCCGAAATTCTTGAGATCAATGAGACGCTGGTGCGTAAGGACATGGCGGACCTGCGTATTCGCGGCAGGCAGAATCAGGGATACGGTATTACCGCGTTGCGGGTGCGCATCGAGAATTTTCTCGGCTTGCAGGAAATCACGGAAACGCTTGTCGTTGGCGCCGGCAATCTTGGTACGGCGCTGGCGACGTATGCCGGATTCAGTCAGTACGGCCTGAAAATCGTCGGGATGATCGACAGCGACCCGGACAAGGTTTTCTCGACTGTCGGTGAGCACACCATTCATCCGGTCAGCAGACTGGGGTCATTGATCCGGAAGCGCGATATCAAGATGATCATCCTGACCGTGCCTCTCGCGGCGGCACAGGAAGTGACGGATGTCTGTGTGGAGGCGGGGGTGCGTGCGATATGGAATTTCACGCCCTGTGAACTCCAGGTTCCGCCCGGCGTGAAAGTCCGTAACGAACAGATCATCGGCGGCTTTATGGCGCTTTCCTATTATCTGAAAAACCTCGCCGCCGAGGAAGGCAACGAAGAGAAGGAGGCCTGACGACGGCCCCGGACCGACGTCGAGTAATATTCTTTTCAGCGGAGAACTCCGTGTCCAGGACTGCTTGCCTCATGTGACCGTAATGCCGCATGCCGGCAACGAAATCGCCACAGGGAGGAAACATGTTGTATCTCATCACAGGGATGATGGCAGTGGCGATGAGCGATCAGAAAATGTCATTATAGATCACAAAGAGCATCAGTGCGAGCAGCATGACCATGCCGACCTGCTGCATTGCGATCTTGATCTTGTTGGGTACCTCACGGCGGAACAGTCCCTCGTAAATGAGAAACATCAGATGTCCGCCATCGAGTGCGGGGATAGGGAAGATATTGATGATCGCCAGGCTGATACTGAGCAGGGCCATGAGTGTCAGGAAACTGACCAGCCCTGCTTCGGCGGATTGGGCTGCCATCTCGGCTATTTTTACCGGTCCACCGATGCTCTGTTTGAAGCTCGCTTCACCGATGATGATGTGGTATATATTGGTAAGAAAGAGCGTGGTGACGCGATAGAGACCTTGCACTCCTATCGACAATGCTTCGAACACACCATAGTGAATGACTTCGACAGGGCCCGGAATGCTTGCCATGGGGAGGATACCGATTTTTCCGTTGCTCGTCGGAGTCAGCGTGCCCGACATCGTTTCGCCGTCGCGTCTCCATACAATACGGATTTCTGTATCGGGATTTGCGCTGACATGCTTGATCACGTCACCGGGTGTATGAATCGGTGCATCGTTGATGCTCACGAACACATCGCCGTCCTGCATCCCGGCACGTGAGGCAGGGAGCCCGGGTTCGACGCCGCCGATAAAGGTCTCCGCTCCTTCCGGTGCAATCCCCAGGTGCATGACTTCCACAGCACGCAGTTCTTTCGAGGGGATACGGATCTGTTCCCGGTCTCCGTCGCGGCGCACTTCCATGCGGAGGTCCTGTGAGAGTTGCGCAAACACGATGGCTTTTTGAATTCCTTCCCAGGTCTCCATCGGCTTGTCATTGACAGAGAGCACCTGATCTCCCGGCCGCAGTCCGTACTCCGCGGCCAGACTTTCTTCCTGCACATGACCGATGGTCGTGACGCGGTGGTGTTCAGTGCCCTGCGTGAGATTCAGCCCCCAGAAAATCGCGATCGCCAGGAGTACGTTCATCACCACGCCGGCGACGATCACGATGATCCGTTGCCAGACAGGTTTGGCGCGAAACTCCCAGGGTTCAGCGGGTTGTTCGATATGCTCGGTGTCCATGCTTTCGTCGATCATACCTGAAATTTTCACATAGCCACCTATCGGCAGCCAGGAAATGCAATAATCGGTGTCGCCGATCTGCTTGCCGAAGGCACGTGGAGGGAAGCCGATCGAGAAGCGTTCGACGCGCATGCCAAAGGCCTTGGCGGCAAGAAAGTGTCCGAGTTCATGGATGAGAACAAGGACACCGATGATGATGACGAAGTAAAAAATCTGACTGAGAATTTGCGCGAGGGCATCCATAAAGGGCTGTTTCCGGGTCGGTTACTGTGATGCTGTTTTTGCGATACGGTTTTTTGTCCAGTTCCGTGCATCGCGATCGGCGTCGAGGACGTCGTCGATTGATGACAACCGGTGCTGCGGAAGCTGATTGATACATTCTTCAATAATTTCAGCGATGCCTGGAAAGGGGAGAAGGCCATGAAGGAAGGCATCGACAGCTATTTCGTTGGCTGCGTTGAGTGAAGCTGCCGCGCTGCCTCCCGTGCGCAGTACGTCATAGGCAAGACGCAGGCAGGGGAAGGTCTCCGGATCGGGTTGCTCGAATGTCAGCGTGCCGATGCGTGCGATATCCATGCGTTCATAGTCCGATGCGATGCGATCGGGCCAGGTGAGGGCGTAGTGTATCGGAATTTTCATGTCCGGAATGCCAAGCTGTGCTTTGACCGAGCCGTCACTGAATTCCACCATTGAATGAATAATGCTTTGCGGATGCACGACGACATCGATGGCATCGGGATCGACACCAAAGAGCCAATGCGCTTCGATTACTTCGAGGCCCTTGTTCATCATGGTCGCCGAATCGATGGTGATTTTATTACCCATACTCCAATTCGGATGTTTGAGGGCCTGCGCGGGAGTGACGCCGCGAAGTTGTTCTGCTGTATAGCCACGGAAAGGACCGCCGCTTGCAGTGAGAATGATACGTGAGATATCTGCGTCGTGCTCACCGAGAATGCACTGTTGAATAGCACTGTGTTCGCTGTCGATCGGCAGGATACGCACATTGTGTTCGCGAGCGAGTGCGGTGATGATTTCACCGGCGACCACAAGTGTTTCCTTGTTCGCCAGCGCGATGGACTTGCCCGCGCGGATGGCCGTCGTTGTCGGCAACAGCCCGGCGAACCCGACAAGACCGCTCACCATTGTGTCGTAATCATCACGGCCCGCGATCTCGTCGAGGGCATTGGCACCGTTGAGCACTGTGGTCAGATCGCCGACGGCGTCACGAACAGTGTTGCGGGCCACCGGATCGCTGACCGCGACGGCGGCGGGACGGACGGCACGAATCTGCTCGATCAGCAATTCCGCATTGCTGTTGCCGGTCAGATAACGGACGGAAAAGTGATCCGGATGTCTCCGGGCCACTTCAAGGGTGTTTCTTCCGATGGATCCCGTGGATCCGAACACCGCCAGTATTTTCTTTGACCTGTTCATTTGCAAACTTGGTAAAATAACCAACATCGAGGGGATGCGCAAGACTGAAATGCGTCCCTGCATTGTGGAAGGATCAGGAAGCGGCAATCTCCGGATACGAAGATGCAGACACGGAAGATTGCGCATGTGAAGGAAGAACGCAACGGAGACAACCAGTTGCTTTGAAGTGGAATTCCTTGGTACTCATTGTGTGCGCGGTGCATTCTTCCTATTATTACTGCATGACGAAATTGAAACACGGGATCGGATATTCCACAATGAAATATTTTCCTGCATTTCTTTTTCTGCTGTTTGTCTTGTGCCTGGCGGTGCCGCAGGCAGAAGCACAACTGGCAGATGAAGCGAACACTCTGCGCCTGGCGCAGACCTATGAAAAATCCGGCAGATACGAAGATGCCCTGCGTTATTATCAGGATCTGCATCGTATGAACCCGGCGAACAGCAACTATTTTGACGGTGTGCGGAGGAATCTGACGGCGCTCAAGCGCTATGATGAGGTGGCTCCCCTGCTGTCGCGAAGGATTGAAGAGTATCCTCGCGACTTCAGTCTCCTCGTACATCGGGGCGGACTGCATGTACTGTTGGGAAATACCGATAGTGCAACTGTGGATTGGGAAGAGGCCATCGCCCTGAATGAGAAGAACGCCCAGGTCTATTCGTTGATCGCCGATCACTGTATCAATGCCCGGGAATATGATCTTGCCTTGCGTTACCTGCGGCAGGGACGCAAGGCCCTGAACTCAGCACAGATGTTCACTTTCGAGATCGCCCGTGCGTCTGTGATGAAACAGGACTTCGACGGGGCCATGGATGAATACATCGGATATCTTCGTGCCATGCCGCAGGCGTTGTATCAGATACAACAGCAACTCTCGATGTTTTCCGACATCCCCGAGGCGCTCGACGCTGCCGTGCGCCGCGCAGAGCGTCATGTACGCGACAACAGAGACAACGAGCCTCTGCATTATCTGCTCGCCTGGCTGTATATGGAGCGTAAGGATTATGCTGCCGCCTACGATGTGTATCATGCGCTGGATCGTATAAAAAAAGCGCAAGGTATGGAGTTGGTGAAATTTGCCAACCGCGCCTATCAGGATGGCGCCTATGCCGTGGCAGCCAAAGCGTACGGCACCGCTGTCGAGGAACATCCCGACGCGCAGTTCCGCCCCCAGGCGGAATTTCATCGTGCCCGCAGCCTGGAGGAACTGCACGAAGAACAGTCACTGCCCGGTGCGCTGCAGCCCGCGGGTGATGTGACGAAGCATACGAGCAGTGAGGCGGTACGCTCTTATGAAGGAGCGATAAGACTTTATGAGGATATCGCGAAACGGTACCCGGATCTCCCAGAAGGCAGTGAGAGTCTCTATCGTATTGCTTACCTCAAATTTCATCGCTTCGGTGATATCAATGGTGCATTGAGTATCCTGCGTGAGATTGCCGACACACGGCGCGAGGTCCATGGGGCAGCCGACGCAGATGTGTTGATCGGTGATATCCTCCTTGCCCGGGGAGATCTCGATGCCGCAATTGCGCAATACGACAAAGTGGTGCCATCTTCCCGGCTCGAAGAGGACGCGCGCAGGGAGCTGCGGTACAAAATCGCCGAGGCGTATTTTTTCAAAGGTGAGCTGGACACCGTCCTTGTGCAACTCGATCCGCTGTCCCAGGACGTGACCTACGATATCGCCAACGATGCACTCGAACTCGCATCGTTGATTATTCAATACCGCGTTCCCGGAGAAGTGCCGCTGCAGCAATACGCACAGGTGCTGTTTCTTGAACGGCAAGGCAAACTACCGGAGGCTGCTGCGCTGGCACAGGATATCATCAGTCGGTTCGCAACAAGCGACATCGTCGACCTGGCCTATCTCAGGACTGCTGATCTGCAGCGCCGGAGTGGGCGCGTACGTGAAGCGGCGGAGACCTACCGGTCGTTTCTTGAAACACGGGAAGAGAGCTTTCTCCGTGATCGTGGCCTGTTTTTTCTCGCCCGACTCAGTGAGGAGGAACTCGACGACGCTGAGGCCGCAATGATGCTGTACCAGCAGATGCTGAACGAACATCCATTCTCACATTACGCCGCACAGGCACGTGATCGTATTCTTCATCTCAGAAGGGGGCAGTCCTGATGAAACGCTTTTTCTTCTCACTCTGCATGCTGATTCTTCTCACCGGACCGGTGCAGGCGCAGCAGAATATTCTTATACCGATGGATCTCCGGCAGACGGACCATTTGAAGGCCTATGGGCTGGTGTACTGGGCGTTGACGCGCAGTGTCGATGTCGATTGGTTGTTGAATTACCGGGGTGGAAGCTTCATGATCGCGCATTACGGCTTCGTCGCGGATGAATGCCGGCTCCGTGGAATCGCATTCGAGACGATCGATGGTGCGACCGCCGCATCCATTATTGCCGAGGTAGAAGCCCCCGACGTCAACACGACTGTTGTCCGTCTGGAGAAAGCGCCGAACATCGCTGTATACGTGCCTCCCAATTTTCAGCCCTGGGACGATGCGGTGACACTCGCTCTCGAGTACGCGGATGTCCCGTATGACAAGGTCTGGGATGAGGAGGTGCTCCAGGGCAAGCTGAGTGAATATGACTGGTTGCATCTGCATCATGAGGATTTTACCGGACAGTACGGAAAATTCTATGCGAGCTTCAGTTCCTATCCCTGGTATATTCAGCAGGTGGCAACACACGAAGCGCTGGCAAAGCGGCTTGGATTTTCGAAAGTCAGCGAAATGAAGAAGGCCGTCGTGCGCACCATCAAGGAATATGTCGGTGCGGGCGGATTCATGTTTGCCATGTGTTCGGCGACGGATACCTTTGATATCGGTCTGGCCGCGGAGCATACTGACATCTGCGATGTCATGTTCGACGGCGATCCGCCTGACCCGGATTGTCAGGAAAAACTCGATTTCAGCAAGAGTCTCGGCTTCGAAAATTTTACGCTCGTGATGAATCCCTATGAGTATGAATACAGTGACATCGACATGACTCCCGCTTTCGGTGGAAATCCCGATAAAGACTTCTTCACACTCTTTGAATTCTCAGCGAAATATGATCCCGTGCCGACCATGTTGACGCAGAATCACGTCAATGTCATCAACGGTTTTCTTGGGCAGACAACCGCATTCCGCAAGTCGCTGATCAAGAAATCCGTGACTCTGCTGGCGGAAAAAGAAGGCGCCGGCGAAGTGCGCTACCTCCACGGCAATTTCGGACGGGGAACGTTTACCTGGTATGGAGGGCATGACCCGGAAGATTATCAGCATCGGGTCGGTGACCCGCCTACAGATCTTTCTCTGCACAAGAGTTCACCAGGTTACCGGTTGATTCTCAATAACATTCTCTTCCCCGCTGCGAAGAAAAAACAAATGAAGACCTGATAAGGCGAAGTTCTTTTCCACTCATCCGTCGCGTTCATTCCCCATCACTGTCGCAGGTGAGAAGCAACATGCATCGTGCTATTATCACAGTGATTATTCTCCTCGTGGGGATGAACACGATGTCGGCACAATTCCGCAGGCAGCCGCCCGCCATACCGCCCGACCAGTCATCCTCACGTGACGTATCATTCTCCTCTGACGAAGCATTCTCATCTGGCGTAGAACTCTCATCTGACGTAGAACTCTCACCTGACGGCACTGCTCCTCAACGGCCGGACAGCGAGCGGTACAGGGTGGCTACATTCTCATCTTCATGGGAGATCCCATCGTCAGATTCCACATTCACGGAGGAAGTGACAGCGGGCGCCAGACTCCTGTATCTCACCGGGGCCTCACTGGGCCTTGCTCTCTTCGACTACGTGGGGTACAACCTCGTGCGCGGCAACCCGACGACCACTCCGATTTACCGTGTGATACAGGGGCTGGTGCAGGCCGGTGTTACCTGGTTGCTCTATGAGCAGGTGGGATTGCCGACGGCCATAGGGTTCAATCTGATCTGGTGGACCTGGGGACTCGATGCGATATTCTACGGATACACCGAGCTGTTCAACGTCGGGGGAACATGGAAGGGCAGGGGAGTGTGGCGGGGTGACATCATGAACAACAATTGCACATGGGCATCCTGGACCCCTGTCGGGATCGCACGCGGGATGGATCCTGAAAAACCGATCGCCGGCAATACGCTTGTCGCCCAGAGCCTGATCGGTGCCGTTACGGCGTTGACCATTACCCTGACGTTCTGACGCAATTCGTTTCGTCCGTAGCAACCGATT
>JAGTUW010000355.1 GCA_018224345.1 Bacteroidota bacterium | reverse complement strand
GGTTTGAGGCAATTCTCAATGCTCTTCCGGATGCGGTGTATCTTGCCGGAGAGGACGGTACCATTCTCTTCGTCAATCCCCCGGTGGAACGGCAACTTGGGTGGCAAGCATCGGTGCTGCTCGGGGAATCACTCGCCACCGCACGGTTTCTTCCCGGAGAGTTCCGCTCGATGCTGGAAATTGTGTTGCGGGAGCATCAGATATGGTGTGGCGAGTCGCATCGCATCCGTGCCGATGGATCGCAGGGCATTGTCCACGCAACATGGCAACGTTTAGATGACCCTGTGGGAGACGCTCATTTCTTAGGGATTGAAAGGGATATTACCGAAGAAAAGCATCGTCAGCAGGAATTCCAGCAGTCAAGAAAGCTGGCAAAACTCGGACTCCTCTCTGAAGGCATTGCACATGAGTTGCGTAATCCACTCAGTTATGCGCTGTCCGCGGCGCAACTTCTTGCCGAGGAAGATCTACCCGGCGAGGTTCGGGAAAAATGCCTCCACACCATCACGACGGGATTGAGGAAAGCCAGCGTGATCGTCGATAATCTGCTCGCTCTTGGCAAACCACGTTCGCACTTTACACGACGGAGAATCGCCCTCGAGAAGGTGCTGGATGAAGCTGTGCAGACCGCAGCAACGCATCCCCGCTTCCACGCTGTCCCTATTACCCGACGCTTCCCCGATACTTCCCTGACCATTCTGGGCGATCACGATATGCTCGTGCAGGTGTTTCACAATCTGATCACCAATGCTCTCAACGAAATGTCCGGTACCGGCGAAATCACCATCCACGGTGAAGAGGGCGACGGGAATGTACGTATCCGCATCAGTGATACCGGGCCAGGGGTAAGCGAGGAAAAGCTCAAGCATCTTTTTGACCCGTTCTATACTTCATCCACTTCGGGCCTCGGCCTTGGGCTGACACTCTGCCATTTCATCATGAACGAACATGGCGGGAATATCGAGGTCGAGTCCGATCCGGAAACGGGAGCAACGTTTCTTCTGATCTTCCCGCATGTCGTCAGCACGTAAGGTCACGTACTGCCGTCAGGCGTACTGAACCCCAATGCTCGATGCGTTGTTCTACATATTGCACACGAGCCGCCGCGTCAGTCCGACGCGTGCTCTTCTTCTTTCTGATTTATTGAGGTGTATTCATGGCAGCTTCAGCCAATTTCAACGATAGTGATGTACGCAATGCGCTGCGCATCGTGCAGGCACCGTACATGAATATGGATGTCATCACTGCGGAGATGATCCGCGATATCGAGATACGCGGCGCGAACGTCCGTTTTACTCTCGAAATGAAAATTCCGCCACGTTTCGTCCTCGGGGATCTTGAGGCCCAATTACAGAAGGCCCTGCACGATCATCTGCCCGGGATGGGAGAAAGCACGATCGATACGGCTGTACTCATTCCCTCGGCCGGTGAGGCGATGGAAAAAAGTGTCGTCCCGGGTGTACGCAACACGATTGCCATTGCCAGCGGCAAGGGTGGTGTAGGGAAATCCACCGTCGCCGTCAATCTCGCAGTGGCTCTGGCAAAGGCGGGGGCGCGTGTCGGACTCATCGATGCGGATATTTATGGTCCCAGCATCCCGATGATGATGAATGTGCATGAGCAGCCCAGCGCCTATTCCGAGGGTGGAAAAACACGCATGCTCCCGACCGAGCGTTATGGCGTGCAATTGATGTCCATCGGTTTCCTCGTGCGCCCGGAGGACGCCCTCATCTGGCGTGGTCCGATGGCCAGCGGTGCGCTCAAACAGTTTTTGACCGATGTTGACTGGAATGATCTCGATTATCTGCTCTTCGACATGCCTCCGGGAACCGGTGATATTCAGTTGACGCTTTCGCAGACGCTGCCGCTCAGTGGCGCGGTGATTGTTTCGACGCCGCAGGACATCGCGCTCGCGGATGCACGCAAGGGCGTACGCATGTTCGAAAAAGTTTCCGTCCCGATTCTCGGCCTGATTGAAAACATGTCGTACTATATCTGTTCTCATTGCGGTGAGCGCGACGAAATTTTTGATTATGGTGGCGGTAAACGGACAGCCGAGGAAATGGATATTCCTTTCCTCGGAGAGGTGCCGATTACGACCGGTGTGCGGGTCGGCGGTGACAAGGGCGTGCCCATTGTCGAGATGGATCCCGAGAGCCCGGTGTCCGCAAGCTTCCGCGATACGGCCATGCATCTGGCCGGGCGCATCAGCGAGCGGAATCTGACGCAAGCTTCCGGTCCTTCCATCGATATTTCTCTCTGACGGAGTTAAGATGACAGTGACGAATCCTGACGTGACCCTGGATGTGCTTCTCGAAGCATTGGAGGGTGTGCGTCCTTATCTGCAGGAAGACGGAGGCGACATCGAGCTCGTCTCCGTCTCCACCGACGGCATCGTCGAGATCCGCTTTCTCGGCGAGTGCGCCACCTGTTCCCTCGCAATCATGACACTGCGTGCCGGTGTCGAACGCACGTTGATGCTTGCCTGTCCGGACATCAGACGCATCGAGCGGGTTGCCTGAGACATGTTTCGCACATGCATATTCTTGCATGTTGCGGAGAACAGCGGCGAACCATGATCTTTTCCGCAGCGCATGAGCAACGCATTCTTCTCACACACATCCCGGAGCCACAGGAATGTCGAAGACAATACAGCCTCGCCTGACATTCGGATTATTCGGTAACATCGGCAAACCGCTCGCGCTCGATGCAGTGCGGAATACGATAGAATTTCTGCGGAAGAGTGGGGTGGACTACCTGGTGGAAACGGAAGTCGCTGAGATTCTCATCAACGAAGTCGGACCTCCGCTCACCACTGCCTCCCGTGACAAAATCGCACGCGATGCCGGCGTTGTGATCGTATTTGGCGGAGACGGTACGATGCTGGCAAGTATGCAGCACACCCTGGCACAGGATACACCGTTGCTGGGTGTCAATCTCGGCAAGCTGGGCTTTCTCACGGATGTGAATGTCGACCAGGTGGAATGGGCGATAGGAGAAATCCTGGCCGCACGATTTCGCGTGGAACGCCGCATGACCCTGGCAGGGCGCAAGATCGACGACAATCACCACTACAATGCACTCAACGACATCGTGCTGGCGAAAAGCGGTTCAGCGAAAGTCATCAGTATCGACGCCCATGTGAACGGGGAGTTCCTTGCGTCCTTCCACGCCGATGGTATTATCATTTCCACGCCCACCGGTTCGACGGCTTATTCTCTCGCCACAGGCGGTCCTGTCGTGGTTCCGTCAAGCAATGTCATCGTCATCAGTCCCATCAGCGCGCACACACTTACCGCGCGTCCTGTGATCGTCAATGGAGACAATACCATTACCGTGCGCGCGCATTCGGACGAAGGAGCGGTGATGGCCATGGTCGACGGTGTGGCCGTTCTGCCGGATCAGCACTGCATGGAAATGGAAATTTCCCGTGGCGTTCATGACATTGCATTGGTAAAAAATCTTGGTCCCAATTATTTTGAAACATTGCGTACCAAACTGAATTGGGCCCGTGACAGTCGCTTCGAGGCGGAAACAAGCGGCCCTGTCGGGAAGTAACACTGGAATGTACTTTTTTTATGAGGCGGAACAATATGAAACGAATTTTTCTCATCACGCTGTTGACATTACTTTCGTTCTCCACAGTCCGGGCCCAGGACGCGCAGATGCTGCTCGGTCCCCTCACCGTGGCTGAGCTGATCGAACTCCCCGGGTGGTTCGGCGAGGATTTCATGACGTATCAACCAGTCCGGCAGTATGTCGAGCGTATCCCGGAATTCCTCGAGGACGTTGAAATCGTCTGCGTGCTCGGGACCTGGTGCAGCGACAGCCGACGCGAAGTGCCGCGTATGATACGCATTCTGCAGTCGCAGAATCTGCCGCCGGAGAAAATGCGTATGATCGGAGTGGATCAGAGAAAGCGCGACCCGGATGGTGAAACTGCAGCCTTCGATATCGAGCGCGTACCGACATTCATTTTTCTCCGCGACGGAGTAGAGATCGGGCGCATCGTTGAATCGCCGCTCGCATCCCTGGAAAAGGACATGCTCGGTATCATCGATCCGAATGCGGGACAGGGCGGAGGCCCGGCTCCGGATGTGATCATTATCGATGGTGATGGTACGGAGCATCATCTATCCCCTGACCATGAAGAGCTTGAACGTCTCCGAACGGAAGAACAGACACAGAAGGCGGATGGCGATGATCATCCCGTCGAAAAGGAGTATCATGTAAAGTAATGCGATGTCTGCAGAAATAGTTATGGACGGATGGTATGCATCACTTCCTGAGAATTGATTGCCTGCATGATGTTCTGAACGGGCACAGAAGTTTGAAGTATGGGTTGAAACCGGCATGATACGACTTCCGGATAAAACGGGCTGAATCATTGCAGGGCTGGCTGAAGTCGGGGAGAAGACACTTGTCATACATGAAAGGACGGCGCAATCGCGCCGTTTTTCTTGTGTATGTACCGCATCCTCCGTAACTTCCATAATTGCATCGGGTATGCAGTCCATCATTGCTACGACACATCTGTTTACATCCCTCAGCGATTATGCCATTTATTTTAATTACATCACTGTTTCTTCACTCAGGAGAATTCTATGGCTGAGACGAAACATGTTCCGTTTGTCCCTTCGGACACGGATATGAAGGAGTTTACGCTCAGAGCCCTGATCATCGGTCTCATTATGTCGGTTGTGCTCGGTGCCGCCAACGCCTATCTCGGGCTGAAGGCTGGTATGACCATCGCCGCCGTATATCCGGCCGCTGTCGTGGGTATGGCGCTTCTTCGCATCGTCAAGGGGAGCGTCCTCGAGGAGAATCTCGCCCGTACCGTCGGCGCCATCGGCGAGTCGGTAGCCGCGGGAGCGATTTTCACTCTTCCGGCGTTTTTCATTGCCGGCTTGTGGGATCCATTCTTCACGCCGGGGAATTACATCACCTCGACGCTGATCATGATTATCGGTGGTATTCTCGGTATCATGTTCGTGGCCTTGTTGCGGCGGGTCATGGTGCATGACCAGGATTTACCGTTTCCCGAAAGTGTGGCAGCTGCGGAAATTCACAAAGCCAGTCGCTCCGGCGGCGGCGGATCGAAATTCCTTTTCGGCGCCATGATTGTCGGTGGCGTGATCAAGCTGCTTGCGGAGTTCAAGCTTTTTGCCACAGCGTGGGAAAAATTTGTGCTTTGGGGTAAGCAGACCATCAGCGGCACGAACTTCACCGGTCAGGGTGGAATGTTTCTCGGTTCCCCTGGTGTCAGTCCCGCCTATATCGGCGTCGGCTACATCATCGGCCCGATGCTCGGTTCGCTGGCTTTCGCAGGCGGTCTGCTTGCGTGGGGATTGCTCACACCGATCATTCTGTATTTCATCGGTCCGACACTGACCATGCCCGAGACGGGGCTGGCTCCGGCGGGCAGTTCCGAATGGCTGTTGATGGCCAAGCAGGTATGGTTGAGCATCGTGCGTCCGATCGCCATCGGTGGTATGCTCGTCGGTGCGGTATACACCCTGTTTAAAATGCGCAAGAGTCTGACCGAAGGTATCGCCCGTTCCGTCGCAGATGTCAAAAAAGCGGCGTCAGGAACCGATGAGAAGGTCGAGCGTATCGAGCAGGATTTCCGTTTCCCGATCGTGATTTCCGGTATTGTCGCCGTGGCGATTGCGACCTTCGCGATCACCTATTTTATTTTCAGCGCACCGTTTTTCACTTCGTTGGTCTCCGCTGTCCTGATGACCATCCTGGCCTTCTTCTTTGCGGCAGTGTCGGGCTATCTCGTCGGTATCATCGGGTCGTCCAATAACCCCATCAGCGGTCTGACGCTCACCGCCCTGGTCGTCACCGCCCTTGTGCTGGTGGTACTCGGTATCGGCGAGGGTGATGCCGCCGTGATGGCGGTACTCGGTGTCGCGGCCATCGTCTGTGTGTCTGCGGCCGTTGCCGGTGAGATGTTACAGGATCTCAAGTCCGGCCACATCCTCGGTGGCACGCCATGGAAAATGGAGATCGGTAATATTATCGGTGTCGTCGCCGCGGGTGCGGTGATGTTCGGTGTACTGGTCATTCTCAACGATGGTGACATCGCCCGCGGAAACGTACAGGGCTATGCCGGCGGTTTTGGCAGCGAGGAACTCCCCGCGCCACAGGCCAGTCTGATGGCCATCCTTTCCCGTGGCATTGTCGGTGGCGAGATGGTATGGCCATTGATCATTGTGGGTATTTTCATGGGGGTAGGGTTTATCCTCGCCAATGTCAAAAGCCCCATGCTTGTCAGTGTCGGTATGTACCTGCCCTTTACCACCACCTTCGCCATCTTTGTCGGTGGCATGATAAAGGGTGTTGTCGAGATGGTTGCCAAGCGTCGTGGAGATAATGATGCGCAGAAGGTGCGTTCCGAAAATGTCGGTATTCTGCTGGCATCCGGTCTGATTGCCGGAGAGGCGCTCATGGGATTGCTTATCGCGGTCTTTGCGGTGGGCGACATCTTCCTGTTCGAGCATTTCTCCTTCTTCACCAACCCCAGCTTCTTTATCAGTATACCGGTGATACTTATCATCGCGCTCATACTGATTCTCGTTCCGCTCAAGAACGCAGGCAAGGCCGACGAACCGGCTCCGCCGAAAGCGTTGTAAGCATGTCTCCTATGACTATGCAATCTCCCGGTTCCGGCCGGGAGATTTTTTTTTGTATGTTTCATGTATGTCTTTCATCGCCGCACACCGGCGCGTGTCTCCGCTGAAGGACCCTTTCCGAAGTACCAAGCACCATACTATTGCCTAATGTTGACGAAAAAGGACAAAAAGAAAGAATACAATCTCCTGGAACTCACTCCCCGGCGACTGCGCGATCACGACGTCGATGAAGAAGGCATTGTCACCGTAAAATATCCACGCTTCGAAACCGCGGTGTTGAGCAAGTTCCTCGTCCCGAGCTGGAAACGTCCGTATGTCCGCATGCGTCTCGATCGTTTCGGATCCTATGTCTGGCTGCACAGCGACGGTGACCGCACCGTGGACAGTATTGCCGAGGGGATGCTGGAGGAATTCGGCGAGGAAGCCGAGCCTGTCTACGACCGCCTCAAGTCCTTTCTTCTGCAACTGCATCGTGCCAGATATCTCACCCTGCAGGCGCCCGACGGAACGACAGTGCGCTGACGCAGCAACAGTCTTTCCGCCACGGACAGGAGGGATTTTGTGACTTAGTCCAGTCTAAGTTGCTACTTAGTGACGCCTAAGTCGTACCCTGGTCCTGATTGCGTCATGGAGTGCGTTGTTCTGGAGGCATGGCGGACAGGAGCATTGTCGTGGCAGCGCCTGTCTGCCGGCAGTCCCGCCAGTCTTTGCCGGCAGCATGTACGACTTCCGGATAGCGCCGCGCCAGCAGAATGGAAATGCAGGAGTGTGCTGGCATTGCCCGGCCGGAGCCGCCCGGTCGATGAGCGTCACGGCATAATCACCGGATATCAGTTCCCGGGCTTCCCGGCCGACGATCCTGCGGCGGGAGAGATCGACAATCATGTAGAGAAAGGAAAGCAACCGGGCGCCTGAACCCACGGGGACGTCACATCCCGGTCCATATCTTGCCACCGTGCTCGCGCTCCAACTCATTGTGCTTCCTCTTGCGCTCATGCCTCTGTTCCGTCCCTTCAGTCCTTTGCCCCCTCTTGCCCGGTACAGGCGAAACATCCTTGCCGGAGATCTGAACTGACAGGGGGAGGTCCCGGAGAGAGAAAAAACTGTCATTATAAAACAGAAATAAATAAAAAACAAGCCAAAAATAAATACATTTCGTCTGGTTTTTTTTTTGACAAATTCCGTCGTAATTAACCGGACCGAAGGAGCAAAGAGCGTGACCTGCTGTGAAAGAGACTATTAATGTGGATATTCTGAGCAGGAAAAAAGGCAAAGCACAGAGAGACGTAGTCCCATATGGAATGCCTGGTTTATTCGGCTCCTGGTCGGTAGCACCACACATTTAAAAACGAAAATCAAGACTGATGGACCATATTCCAGCTAATCATGAATGTCGAACACTCGATCGCATTACCAGAAAACAATCATGACAACGACTTGCATCGCCGGTAAATATTACCTATCACTGAGCCATTCTCATGTCTCTGTATTGAAAGGGGTACGATGAATACTGGAAATGGAATTCGCAGAATATCCCGGTATGGATGTGCTTTCTGTGCGGCTATGCTGTTTCTGACAGTGTCGAGTGCGCCTGTCTGTTCTCAGGAAATGGGCATGACTCCGAGTGGGAGGAAATACACTGAAGAGTTCAGCTTGTGGTTTTCAGGTGAACCTGCGGCTGGACACGCTGAAACATTCACCTACATGAATACCACGAACATTGAATTATTCGAATCAGAGCGAATACCGGTGACGTCGGGGCAGTTGATTGTTGGACATATTGAAGCGTACAACAGAACCATTGAAATGTCAGGTGATGCGGGAGTGGATTTTAATCGAGGACGCAACGAATACTACGGGACTGGCTACCGATGCGCGATTGACACTTCAGGGGCGGTTTGCATTATTGATTCGAGCACTGATTACCAGTCCCGAATCATCCAGGAGATATATAATAGAGGCGGACTGTGGGGGGACGCCGTTCTTGCCATATTCAGGGATATTGACCGGGAAAGGCATGGGACTGCAATTCTCACTGGAGATAGCATCCCATCCCCGGATTTCCGGAAACTCAGGATGACGATTGACACGATCGCATTTGAAAGTAAACAGAAATTCGGCGAACACATGGAATATCACGGTTGGTTTTCTGGATACACACATAGTTTATTTTCTTTGAAACGTTATCGTTTCGAGTATGACATCACAATGAACAAGTTCGGTAGCAGTGTAATTGAAGGTGAACTGAGATCTTTGCAAGTTTCGGATGCAGGTTTACTGAGTCTCCAGGATGTTGTTGGAAGAGATATTCCGGTCTTGGCAAACTTTCAGTACAGTATAAAATTCAAATTCGAGGAGGTAGATCAATGAGAACATTGTCGATTGTTGCAGCCGTCATCGTCATGAATGTGGCCGGAGCGACGGGACAGACAGTGTCAGACGCTCTTTATGCGATGAATGATTCGACGTACATCATGAGTGTACGCGACACGGCCAACCTCCATCTTGGTCATTACGCGAAAGTCACGCAATACTTCAAGTTCGCCGCGGTCGGCGCCGTATTCGGTGAGGTCAATCTGCGTGGAACGACAGGCGACACGCTGCATGTACCGCTGGACCATCCGCTGGTCTGGGAGGGGATGACACAGGACATGCTCGTGTACGATACGAACGCTACCACATTCGCAAATCCGGTGTACTCACGACCGTTTGTACCTGCTGCCGGCGATACCGTGTTTTATTTTCTGGATGGACTGATTGAGCTCCCGACCTATTGGCCCGGCGATACCGCAGTGATGTCCCTGGAGGATGACACAACGATGTTTTCGATTCCGGACAGTGTGCTGTTCATTGTCGACGTCATCTCCCACGATGATGAAACAGTCGTCGAGACGCTGGATTCGATTCTTTACCGGCCCGTGAATCATTTTTATGAGTTGGATGAACATTCAATCGAAGGATTCCCGTTCGACTCGACGATTTATGATTATTTCGAACGACACTGGGTTCCGGATCAGTATGCCGGAGACATGCTGCGTATCCGGTTGCGACCGGTTTACGTTCCGCAGTTGCGGGGCGATTACAGCCGGCGAGTGCTCTTCGTGCGGTTTTACTGGAGCCCCAGGCAGTCCGTGCATTACCGGGAGTATTTCCGTGATTACGGCGTTGAAAAGGCTCCAGTGAAACATTTGCCCGCGAATCGCGGCAACGAACTGCATGTCACCATTTCTCCGAATGTGCTGGAACGATCTCGAAACGTTTCATTGGCCCTCGATGGCGAATGGATTGCGGATGAAATGGTGGAAATTACCATTTACAGTATCGACGGAATAGTGGCCTGGAAGGGGAAGCATGCGCCTCCGGTGTCCACAGCCGCTACCATCCATATTGCGCCTGACCTGCACGATGTCCAGGCCGGAGTGTTTTTTATCATGGTCCGTCAATATGATCGCAGTTCTGTCCGCCAGATAACAATAATGTGAATGTGGAGTGTGAAATGAAGAAAAGTCTTTTGTGGTCATTGCATGCACTTTCCGTCAGGTAGTCTTGATTGGCAACAGAAATACGAGAGATGTGCATATCCTGAGTCCACCGAGGTATGTATGACTGCAATTGATTACGGTGGAGAGCAGATTGTTGGGGAATGCAGGCGATTGACAACGGTAGAAGGACCTTGATGATTTCCATGAAGACTGCTTCCCGGAAGGGCTCAAAATATCATGGATACAGAAACAAAGGGACAGGCAATATGCCTGTCCCTTTTCACGATGTGAATCTGCCGGTGATGCCGATCAGACCCCTGTCTTCGTGGTGATGGTCTCGAGTCCGTGTCCGTCGGGGCCGAGTTCATGTCGGCGGAGGCGCCAGGCGAAGAAAAAGCCGACAAAACCGAGAATGCTGAATATCCACATGCCCAGGTTGTACCCCTCCGGGTTGTCGACGCCGGCATGGGAGTAATCATTGGCCCAGCCGATGAGGAAATTGAAGCCGGCCAGGCCGACGTTCTGAATCATGGTCATCATGCCGTAGGCCGTTCCGAGACGTGCCGGGGACACGAGATAGGTGACCGATGGCCACATGACGGCGGGGATGAGTGAGAAGGATATGCCCATCATCGCCATGGGGATGTACAATGACACATCGAGATAGGCCATCATCAGGTAGACGGGAATCAGCAGCAGGGAACCGAACATCATCATCAACGCACGTTTTCCGATTTTGTCGGCCAGCAGTCCGAACAGCGGGGTGGCGAACATGGCGAACAGCGTCAGCATGCTGGAGAGAAAGCCCCCGGTTTCCCGCGTGACACCATGTGCCTCGACGAAGAATTTGACGGCAAAGGTCTGGAAGGGAAAAATGGCGGAGTAGAACGTGATGCACAACGCAACGACATACCAATACGAAGTGCTGAATTTGAAGATGTCCCTGAGAGCGACTTTGTCGGTTTCCGCCGCCTGACCGAGCTGATAGTTCCGCGACGCGTATCTGTCCTGTGCGAAATACAGCAATGCCGCGGCGACGCAGATGACACCGGCGCCGACGGACAGAAGCAGCGGGTATTGCCAGAATTCATACAGGGGTTTGGCCCAGGAGGGTGAGTTCAATGCCGCGAATGTCCCCAGCCGTGCAATGGTCAGGTTGATGCCGAAGGCGAAACTCAGTTCCTTGCCCCTGAACCATTTTGCCAGTGTCGTGGTGACGGCGACGATAAGCGATTCAGCGCCGAGGCCGAAAATCAGACGTCCCGAAGCCATGACATACAATTCGGCCGAGGAAGCGGTGACGGCTGCGCCGACGAAGCAGAGCACGGCAAAGATAAGAATGGACTTCTTCGTCCCGATACGATCGATGATGATTCCACCGATGAGAACCATGATGACATTCGGGACACTGTAGATGGCATTGAGCAGTCCGATATTCGAATCCGAATACCCAAGCTGCGTCGCAAGGACGTCGGCCAGCGGACTGATACTGTCGTATATATAATAATTCCCGAACATGGCCAGACTGATGACAATCAGCACCAGCCAGCGGAATACGGGTGGAGGTTCGGGAAGAACAGGATTCGGAATCGTAGCACTCATCGTTGAAAGTCTCCTTGTTGCATTCGGGGTCCACCGGTCTCACCGGAGACGGCGGACAATCAGCATGGTGATATCGTCGGATTGTTGTGCACCCTCGGTGAACGCGAGAATTTCGTCACGGACAGATTCAAGCAGCAGGTGTGCGGACAGAGAACGGTTGCTCTGCAGCAGCGTCCGCAGGGTTTCATCCCCGAATTCTTCCATGTCCTTTGACATGGCTTCGCTGACACCGTCGGTGTAGCTGACCATCGTGTCGCCCGGGGTCAGCGACACGGTCTCCGAGGCGTACGGCGGCGGCGGGTCCAGGACGCCGAGAATCAGTCCGCCTTCAGTCAGCGCCCGCATACTTCCATCGGCATGCAGCAGGTAGGGAGGATTGTGTCCGGCATTGACATAGCTGAGAGTATGTGCCTGTGTATCGAGTACGCCCCAGAAAAACGTAATAAACTTATCGACGCCGGTATTGGCATGGATGACCGCATTCATGCGTGCCGTTGCGTCGGGCAGGGGAAGACGCAGCGGCGCGATGGTGCGCAGGGCGGCTTGCATATTGGCCATCAACAGCGCGGCCGGCACGCCCTTTCCCGCGACATCGGCGATAGCCAGGACGTATTCATGTGCGGAAAGAGCAATGACGTCATAATAGTCTCCTCCCACCTGTTGTGACGATTCATTGACCGCGGCAACCTCATATCCACTCGGTGATGGAAGCGCCTTCGGCAGTAGACCGTTCTGAATGATTTTTGCGACGGTCAGTTCCTGTTCGAGCCGTTGTCGCTCGATCGTATCTTTCACCAGTCGCGCATTCTCCAATGCGGAAATCGTGATGTTGGCAAGTGCATGAAGATATTCGAGTTCCGAGGTGTCGAAGCGCTCCCCACCGATACGCTGACCGAGACACAGCACCCCGCGTAACTGATGCTGTGTGTTCATCGGAATCAATGTGCTGAGTCCAGCATCGTGCAGCCATTGTTCATGCGGGTTTTCCGGTACCCGATGCTCGGAGAATACGAGTGTCTCGC
The DNA here is from genome assembly GCA_018224345.1 of Bacteroidota bacterium. Lineage (GTDB taxonomy): Bacteria > Bacteroidota > Ignavibacteria > SZUA-365 > SZUA-365 > SZUA-365. The sequence continues at coordinate 18,036 of JAGTUW010000355.1, read as the reverse complement.
GGAGTCCCGCGAGTGCGCGTTGGTATTCGGAGTGCGGGACGAAATCAGGCAATCGCGTCAGGACCGGACGGAGTGTGCCGTTTTCAAGTGTAAAGACGATGTAGCGCAGCACCCGAAGTTGTCCCATTAACGCATAACTCAGCGTGCGGAGAATATCCTCGGGGTCGAAGGTCGTGTTCATTTCGCGACTGATCTCGAACAGCGTATTCATCTCCTGCACTTTCGAATCGAGGCGGCGATTGAGCTGGCGGAGTTCTTCGATCTTCAGGGCGCTCTTGACGGCAGTGGCAGCGACGGCGGCCACGGACTCGAGAAAGGTCAGATCAGCGGACAGAAAGGGTTTGTTGCTGACCTTGCCGCCAAGCCCGATGACACCGACCAGGCGTCCGTCGAGAAGCATGGGGATGATAATCTCCAATGCGCAGGACCTGCAACATGCAGCGAAGTGGCGGATGGCATCGTCGGGTGAGTTCTCGAGCACGGTGACTTCGACAGCATGCTCCCAGCCCGGTGGGAGGAAATAGGTGGAATGCAGATGATCGGTGCGAAGCCCTTTGACGGATTTTATTTGATAGGTTTGTTTTTCCTTTTCCAATAGTACGACACCGCGGGAGATAAGGAGTTTCCCCATTGATGTCAGGAGGATGTTGCCGAGGATAAAATCCAGATCCGTCGATGAGTTCAATACATTGCTCAATTCCAGCAGTGCGCCACTGTCGGAAATGATGTCATGCGCGGATGTGGAGTGTTCGGCCTGTCTATCCATCACGAGTGAAACAGTGATCAGAAGTAATCACAGAATATACGGAATCATGCATTCGGGCGAAAGAAGGATGTCGTGCCGGTATGCGGGAGCCGGTCAGGCAGGAAGGTATTTGACCATGCGGATGGCATTGCGGCCGCCGACGGAAGGACCGAATTCCACCTCGTCCATCAGTTTTTTCATCAGCAGAATACCAAGCCCTCCATGGCGTAGCTTTCTGAAGTATTCGCTCATGTTCGGGGCGCTGTACTGGCTGCTGTCAAAGGAGAGGCCACTGTCGAAAATCTCCACGACGAATTTTCTGCTGTTCTGTCCGCTTTCCTGGGTGCTCAGGCGGATTTCTATCAGGCCGTCAGGATTGAAGCGATACGCATGTTTGATGATGTTGGTGCAGGCTTCGTCGATTGCAAGTTCGATTTTTCCGACATCACCCTCGTCGAAGCCAACCCGCCGTGCGGCGTCGGAGACAAAATTCCTCATGTCGGAGAGGAACTCCGTCCTGCTCTGAATCTGAAGAATCTGTTCGTTATGGTTGTGTGTATCTGGCAAGGGATTAACGGGTGTATATTATCCGGATGCTCTGTGCCTGGTTTACGTGAGATTACCGGTTTTGTTCAGGAATTTCTTGACTGCCTCATCTTCTTCATCGAATATTTCGTACAGCATCGGAAAACCGAGAAGATCGAATACATTGTAAACTCTTGCCGACATATTGCAGAGCTTGATGTCGCCATTGTTTTTTCTGACATCCTCGATAAACTGCATCAGCACGCCAAGTCCCGCGCTGCTGATGTAGGAGAGGTCTTTGAAATTCACCACAATGTCATACCTCTGCTCATCAAGTTGCGCCTGAAAGGCGCGTTCGAGTTCTGGAGCCGTATGGGCATCGAGGTACCCCTTCAACTCCAGAACGGAAACGGCATCGCGTTGCCGTGCACCTACAGTAAATTCACTCATATATGACTCCTCTATACCGGACATAACTCTTTTCAAATTACGGCATTCACATCGACAATCAAACTCGCCCACCCCAACGCAGGACGAGCAGGGTCATATCGTCTTCGGCATCGGCGCGTGCACTGTAGGTGTGAACATCGGCGATGATTGCATCGAGGATTTCCCCGGCCGACCCGTTCACCTTCGCCGTCGCGGACCGCGTCAGACGCTCATATTGAAATTCTTCATCCTGTGGATTGCGTGCTTCGGTAATACCGTCGGTATACATGACCAGAATATCGCCATCCTCGAGTTTCAGTTGTTCCTCGCGTAGTGTGTCGGAAAATCGTGTGCCATCATCGAGCCCCAGCGCCATTCCTCCGGGTTGCAGATAATGTGCTTGCCCATTGCGTACATGCAGCAGGGGACAGTGCCCCGCTCTGGAATACGTCAATACACCGTTTTGGGTATCGAGAATGGCATAGAGAAGGCTGATAAAGGATTTCCGCTCCATACTGAGACACAGAGGGGTGTTCATGCGGATCAGTATATCACGCGTCGAAAAGGTATCTGCCGACGTCAGTGCCTGGAAAATGCCCTTGAGTTGTGCCATATACAGCGCTGCGGACACCCCTTTCCCGGATACATCACCGACGACGACACCGAGATGTGTCTCATCGAGTGGCATGACATCGAAGTAATCGCCGCCGACTTCGAAGGCCGGGAGGGAACGTGCCGCGATTTCGAAGCGGGAGGAATGCGGAAGCTGTTGCGGCAGAAGACTCCGCTGCATCTCCTGAGCGACGAGCAGCTCCTGCTGCATCCTTTCTTTGACGATGGATTCCCTGATCAGGTTGCTGTTCTCTATTGCAACGGATACCATATCGGCAAAGGCGGAGAGAACGTTCATCGCATCCTGGTCAAAGGCGTATGCTTCCTGCTTCGTGACATTCAACAGGCCGATGATATCACCATGGCTGCTGAGCGGCAGCATCAGGATGGTACCGATGCTTCGCGAATCGCGTGTTTTCACATCGAGGCGCAGATCGGAGGCTAAATCCTGGATCAGGACCGGACCACCGGTGGTAAGAGCGAGCTGCCGCAGAGGCCCTCCATCCGACGTACGGAGAAGTGCGATGTCATCGTTTGTGATGTTCAGCAGGGATGTGCGTGTGCCGTTCCGCATTGCGGTGTGTCCGCTGTTTGCTCTGCCCGTTGATGTGAAAATTTCAAGCCATGCAGCATCACCCTCGCTGACTTCGAGAGCCAGGTGCGTGGTCGTCGTCATAAGTTCATCGAAGTCAAACACTTGCGTTATCAGCCGGCTCAGATTACGCAAACTGCTGATTTCCATTTTCTTGCGGTCAAACTCCCTTGCGGTCGGAAGATGCAGCAACGTACCCGCGAAGCCGATGCCCATGGACGCTGTCGCAAATTCGAATACGGTAGAAACGAATGATTGCAGCATCGGGTGGTAGGCACGCAGCGCGAGAGCAGTTTCACTCTCGTTATTGACATATATCGTGAGTATCAGAAACAGTGTGAAGCCCAACAGTGTGAGCATAAGATTGATGAGCTTTTCCCTGCGCGAAAGGAGGAGAATCCATGAGAAATGAAACGCATTGATCAGGATGGCAATAATGGTGATCGTATATGCGATGATACCAAAGGTCTCGATGGAGCGCAGGCCGAAGCCGTTCGCGTCCGCCAGGAAATCCAGAATGATATATGTGCCACCGGATATCAGCAGGAGGAGGAAGTTGCGCCTGGTTCGTTTTTTTCGCTTGAGAAACACCAGCCTCGTCAGTGAGGAAAAAACCATGAGGGCGCACACGCCACCGATAACGGAAAGAACGATAGTGATGACGAGGGCGGCAAAAGACGAGGGCGCAAGGACGTCTCCGTCAGACGTCACCTCTGAATGGATTGTTACGGTGAAATGCGTCGTGGCAGCGAGTTGAGTGATACCGATGACGAGCATGAACAGCGTCGCGGCTATCACAAGCCGGCCGATGAGCCGCATCGGCTGCTCCTCCTCTCCCATGGATGCACGATAGTAGTATATCCCACCTCCGGCAAACGCAAAAAGTATCAGGGTAGTATGAAGCAGATCGGCCTGAAGCGCACCTGAAGCGCTCAACGCACGGTGAATGAACAGATACAGTGTATCGAGCAGCAGAGCGGAGACTGCAACGGTGAGGAATATGCGCTGTCGGTTATTCATGTATCGATGAGGATCATTGGGCACCGGTGAATCGAGAGCAGAGTCAATGTCCGTATACGCATGTCCCGCTGAGGGGTTGCGTTTCAATATAGCCATTCGGGACTTTGATTTATAGTACCCTGGCCGGAAAAACTGACATGAACAAAACGACAACCACGTGATCAGCTTTTCATATAACCGGGACTCATGCCGACATTGGTTACGCAACGGGATCTTTGCTATTTTACTGCAATGGATAATTCCGGGCATGCCGTGGAAGACGCACTTCTCAAAGTCGAACATCTCAGGAAATGGTTTCCGATACGACGAGGTTTTTTTCGCTCGTCGATACACTATGTGCGTGCGGTGGACGATGTGAGTTTTCGTATCCGCAGGGGTGAGGTGCTCGGCCTGGTCGGTGAATCGGGTTGCGGGAAGAGTACACTCGGGCGTGTCGTGTTGCAATTACTTACACCGACGGAGGGGCATGTGCTTTTTCGGGGTGAAAACATCACCCATATCGGAAAACAGGAAATGCGACGACTGCGGAAAGAAATGCAGATGGTGTTTCAGGATCCTTTTTCTTCATTGAATCCTCGCATGACCGTCGGGTCCGCTTTACGGGAGGTGCTGCATGTGCACCATATCGTCCCCAGCAAGCAGATTCCCGATAGAATCAATGAATTGCTGCGCATGGTCGGCCTCAACGATTTCCATGCACGACGCTACCCACACGAATTCAGCAGCGGACAGCGGCAGCGCATCGGTATTGCGCGTGCCCTGGCTGTGGAGCCGATATTTCTGGTTTGCGATGAACCCGTTTCGGCACTGGATGTCTCCATTCAGGCACAGATTCTCAATCTGCTTGCCGATTTGCGTGAAGCATTGAATCTGACATATTTGTTTATCTCTCACGATCTTTCCGTCGTCAGACATGTGTCCAATCGTATTGCCGTCATGTATCTGGGACGTCTCGTGGAGATCGGTCCTGTCGATCAGGTCATCAACGCACCGAGACATCCCTATACCAGGGCGCTGCTCGCTTCGGTGCCCATCCCCGATCCTGGGCAAGTGCGCATACGGCCTCCCCTGGGCAGCGATGTTCCCAGCCCTGCGGATGTTCCATCGGGATGTGCGTTTCACACACGCTGCCCGGAAGCGTTTGCAGAGTGTCGCACAGTGCGACCACTGCTTGCCGCAGAGTCAGAGGGGCATAATGTCAGTTGTTTGAAATATCCGAATTCCTGGGATACCGCGATCGCGCGTCCCGAGCTACACATTCCACTGGAAGGAGTCAACGGTACCGATGCATGAGCTGTTTCATTCACTGACCGATCCCATCCCACGTCTGCGTTCAGACCTTGAACTGCTTCCTGTACAGGACGATGGGGAAGACGTTCTGCTCCTGCGCGATCCTTCGGGTTATTCGCAGGAGATGATTGTCCTCAAACCGGCGGCAATAGCGGTACTGCAACTGTTTGATGGAGAGACAAGCATTACGTCTCTGATTGAGGGCATCAATGCAGAAACGGGTGTGCGTATCGATACAGCGCCGATTCTCTCTGTCGTTCGTTCGCTCGATGAGTACTACTTTCTGGAGAATGCACGGTTTCGCCTTCTGCAGGAGGAAATGGATACCGCCTACATGGTGGCGGAACAGCGCGAAGCAGTGCATGCGGGGAATTCCTATCCGTCGGATCCGGAGGAGTTATCGGATTTTCTGCAGGAATTGTTCGATGCAGACGCTACGGCCGTGCGGCCCGGACGACTGCTGGGAGTCATCGCACCTCATATCGATTTGCAGATCGGCCCACAAGTATATGTGCCGGCGTTTCGTCAACTCGCCGCGGCAAATATCGACACGGTGGTGATACTGGGGACGAGTCACTACTCTTATGAGGACCTCTTCATTCTGACGGAAAAGGATTTTCGGACACCGCTCGGAGTGTTGCCGACGGACAAGGAGTTCGTGCGTCTGCTCCGTGCGGAAAGCGGTGATGTGTTCACGCATCGCGATGTAGCACATCGGCAGGAACATTCCATCGAATTTCCCGTGCTTTTTCTCCAGCATGTGTTCGGAAACGCAGGTATTCGCATCGTACCGATTCTGTGTACTTCTTTTGAAGAATTTCTCGTTACCGGCTCCCGCGCCGATGTCGATGTAAAGTACATGGCATTTCAGCAGGCGTTTCATGCTGCAGTGCGGCAACTCGGGCGTAACGTCGCGTTCGTCCTGAGTGTCGACTGGTCTCATATCGGAAAGAAATTCGGCGATGAAACCGATGCCGCCGATATGCTCGATTCGGTACGCGCAATGGATCATGAACAGTTTGCAGCTCTTGAGGCCTGTGATTATGATCGCTTCTATACCTTGCTCCGTGCCTCGCGGAACTCATCGAAAATCGACGGCTTCGCATGTATCACGACATTTTTCGATCTGATGCGTCCTGCGCGTGGTGAACTCCTCGATTATCAGCTCTGGCATGAAGAGGAGCGGGCATCCGCTGTGACATTCGCTTCCATGGCCTTCTTCGCAGATGAGACAAATACGATACGGACGGAAGAGAGCAGCACGTCTCAGGAGAGCAGCACGTCTCAGGAGAGCAGCACGTCTCAGGGGAGTGGCACGTCTCAGGAGAGCAGCACGTCTCAGGAGAGCAGCACGTCTCAGGAGAGCAGCACGTCTCAGGAGAGCAGCACGTCTCAGGGGAGTGGCACGTCTCAGGAGAGTGGCACGTCTCAGGAGAGCAGCACGGTTGTGGGGGTACACGACGTGTCCGTCGACGTGTCCGTCGGGGAGGGAGAGACCACATGAGCGGACATCCGGAGATGTACGTCGACACACACTGTCATCTGTTCTGGGATGATTTCAGGGAGGACACCGACGCGGTGATAATGCGCGCCAGGGAGGCCGGTGTGACGCGGATGATCATTCCCGCGACGAATCTCGAAACCTTCGAGCAGGCACGCGCGATAGCCGAGCGCTTCGAGGGCGTGTACCTGGCAGCAGGGATACATCCGCATGATGCGGGCGAGGTGACGACGGCGGACATCGAGACGCTACGGGGCTTTCTTTCTCATCCCCGTGTTGTCGCTGTTGGAGAAATCGGCCTGGATTATTTCTATGATTTTTGCAGTCCCGCAACACAACAGCGTATTCTGCATCTGCAACTTGCACTTGCCACGGAACACGGGTTACCGGTAATTATTCATAATCGGGAATCGGATGAAGATCTCATCGCCGCCGTGCGGGAACATCAGGATGGACGTATGAGCGGGCAATTCCATTGCTTCAGTTCTGACGTGCAGTACGCACGCGCTGTTCTCGATGCGGGGTTTCACATTTCCTTTACCGGGAACGTGACATTCAAGAAAAGCGTATTGGACCCGGTGCTCTCGTATGTGCCTGACGACCGCCTGCTGATGGAAACCGATTCCCCGTTCATGACACCGGTGCCGCATCGGGGCAAAAGAAATGAACCTTCACTGTTGCCGGTCATCGCCCGGCGCTTTGCGTTGACCCGTGACCAGAGTACCGCTCATATCGCGGATATTACCACACGCAATGCCGAACGGTTATTTCAATTGGAAAGGAAACAGGATTCATGACGTCCAATCGGTCTACACCCGTGACACACGCACTCGACACGCGCAGCGGACATCGTATTCTGCGCTCAGTGGATCTGAAAAAACGCTACAAAAAACGTTTTGTCGTCAAAGGGGCGTCCATATCGGTGCAGCAAGGGGAGATTGTCGGTCTTCTGGGTCCGAATGGCGCCGGCAAGACCACGACCTTCTATATGATCACCGGAATGATTCGGCCGAATGCAGGAAAGGTATTTATCGATGATACGGAGATTACCCGTATGCCGATGTACAAGCGTGCCCGCTTGGGAATCGGGTATCTGCCTCAGGAGGCATCCGTGTTCCGTCAGTTGACGGTCGAGGAAAACATGCTCGCGTTGTACGAAGTCATGGGTGTCGGAAGGAAAGAACGAAAGCAATTGACGGATGAATTGCTTGAGGATTTCAACATTTCGCATATCAGCAAAAGCAAGGGATACATGCTCTCGGGCGGGGAGCGGCGCCGGACAGAAATCGCGCGTGCGCTGACTACGGAACCGAGTTTCATTCTTCTCGATGAACCATTTGCCGGTGTTGATCCCATTGCAGTCGAGGATATCATGCGCATTGTCAGAAAACTCAAGGAACGCAATATCGGCGTTCTCATCACCGATCACAATGTGCATGAAACGCTGTCCATCGTCGATCGCGCGTACCTGCTCTTCGACGGGACGATTATGATGGAAGGGGACAGGGACAAACTGGCCAATGACGATGAGGCACGGAAACTGTATCTCGGTGAGAGCTTCCGGCTCGACCGCTACTGATTGTTTGACTCTGGCGGTTCCTGCCGGGAGGAGGCAGGATCAGGGATGTCACCTCCCGGTTGCACGCCACAGCACGTTGCTCACCTATGGATATGTCCGGAATTCCGCCAGCGAACTTTTATTACAGATGAGATGTTTTAGGTGTGCATGTATTCACACGTTTTAACCTTGCTGTAGCATGATTGCATATACAAAGACAACAGAAGGTCTGAAAATAACCGTTCAGAGTTTTTTCCTCGAGGAGCGGTCTGACCTGCTGAAGCAAAGCTTTTTCTTCATTTATTTCATCAGTATTGAAAACAGCAGTCCCTTTCCGCTGAAACTGCTCCGTCGTCATTGGTATATCCATGATTCGACGGCACAGGATTATGAAGTGGAGGGGGAAGGAGTGGTTGGCGAACAGCCTGTCGTACAGCCGGGAGCGACGTATCAATACAACAGCTTCTGCGTACTGAAATCTTTTGAGGGATCGATGGAAGGCCGTTATATCATGCAACGGGAGGACGGCAGTACTTTTTCCGCTGACATACCCCGCTTTTACCTGCAGGCCCGTTTGAATTGACGGACACGGACCAACTTCTCATTAAAAAAAGTGGCGATAGTATCGCCACTTTTTTTAATGAGCTTCTGTGGAATCACGGTCAGCTTTTTTTACTGTCTCCGTGATCGATGGTCGTATGTTCTTCCTCGGAATTGTCCGTCGACTTTTTGGTCGTATCGGTGCCGGGTGTGAAGATGAAGCCGTCCTTTTCTTCGTTGAGCGTGACCAGAATATGGCTGCCTTCGGGGAAACGGCCTTTGAGAATTTCTTCGGCGAGTGGATCCTCAACGAAATTCTGCTGCGCGCGGCGAAGAGGACGCGCACCGTAATTGGGGTCGTAGCCCTTGTCAGCGAGGAAGTCTTTTGCATCCTCGGAGAACTGCAGTGTCAGGCCCATGTGGCCAAGGCGCGAAAGCAATTGCTTCGTCGAAATATCGATGATGACTTTGATATGTTCCTTGGTAAGCGAGTGGAACACTATGCTCTCATCGATACGATTGAGGAATTCCGGGTTGAAAAGCTTTTTGAGAGATTCCTCGAGCGTTTTCTTCATATCACGGTAGGCATGCTTTTCTTCCGGTTCTTCACCGAAGCCGAATACACCGTCGCGCTTGATTTCACGCGCACCGATATTGGAGGTCATGATGAGGATGGTGTTTTTGAAATCCACACGGCGGCCGAGACCGTCGGTGATGATGCCATCGTCGAGGACCTGCAGCAGAATGTTGAACACATCGGGATGGGCTTTCTCGATTTCGTCGAGCAATACCACTGAATATGGTTTCCGCCGGATTTTCTCGGTCAGTTGGCCGCCTTCCTCGTAGCCGACATATCCCGGAGGTGCACCGACGAGTCGGGAGACAGAGAACTTCTCCATGTACTCACTCATGTCTATGCGCACGAGGGCGTCTTCGGAGTCGAAGAGATAGCGGGCGAGGACTTTGGCAAGCTCGGTTTTACCGACGCCGGTGGGTCCGAGGAAAATAAATGATCCGATCGGCCGCGTCGGATCCTTGAGTCCCGCGCGGGTGCGGCGGATGGCACGCACGAGTTTTTCAATCGCATCGTCCTGGCCGATGATGGTCTCCTTGAGTTCATCACCCATCTTCAGCAGTTTCTGGGTTTCGGATTGCGCGATACGGTTGACGGGGATGCCTGTCATCATCGAGACAACATCGGCGATCACCAGATCATCAACATCGTGGATCACCGATTGGGACTCACTTTCCCATACCTGCTTTGCCGCTTCGAGGTCATTGAGCAGTCGTTTCTCCATGTCGCGCAAGCGTGCGGCTTCTTCGAAGTTCTGATTCCGCACCACCTGGTTTTTCTCGATTTTGATTTTCTCAATTTCTTCTTCGAGTTCGACGATGTTTTTCGGTACGACGATATTCTCGAGATGCACACGTGCACCGGATTCATCGAGTACATCGATCGCCTTGTCGGGAAGGAAGCGGTCGGTGATATAGCGGTCGCTGAGGCGTACGCATTCCCTGATGGCCTTCTCGGTGTAATTGACGTTGTGATGCTCTTCGTACTTGTGCTTGATGTTGTCGAGGATCTGTATAGTTTCGTCCACCGTAGTCGCATCGACCATGATTTTCTGGAAGCGACGATCAAGTGCGCCGTCCTTTTCTATGTTCTGACGGTACTCATCGAGTGTGGTTGCACCGATGCATTGAATGTCACCACGCGCAAGCGCAGGTTTGAACATATTCGAAGCATCGAGGGACCCCGACGCGCCGCCGGCACCGACGATAGTGTGCAGCTCATCGATGAATAAAATGATGTCCTGTGCCTTCTCCAGTTCGTTCATAACCGCCTTCATGCGTTCCTCGAACTGTCCGCGATATTTGGTTCCCGCGACAAGGGAGGCAAGATCGAGAGTGACGACGCGCTTGTTATGCAATACGCGCGAGACTTTCTTTTGAATGATGCGCAGGGCGAGTCCCTCGGCGATGGCGGTTTTTCCTACGCCGGGTTCGCCGATGAGCACGGGATTGTTTTTCTTTCGACGCGAGAGCACCTGTGCGACGCGCTCGATTTCCTTTTCGCGGCCGACGATGGGGTCGAGTTTGTCCTCGATCGCCATTTTCGTCAGATCACGGCCGAAATTGTCGAGTACGGGTGTCTTGATGCGTTCAATGCGTTTCTCGGCGGCGGACTCGCTCTCCCCGCGTTCCTGGCTTCGCGGTGGATCCGTGGGGGAGGACATCGCGGGTTTGCCGCTGATGATGTTGTCGAGCTCGTTGCGTACGAGGTCGTACTGTACATTGAACTGGTTAAGTATCTGTGCGGCGATGTTGTCGTCGTCTCGTAGCAGGGAGAGTAACAGATGTTCCGTCCCTATCACTTCGGATTTGTACAGTTTCGCTTCGAGATAGGTGATTTTCAGGACTTTCTCCGCCTGTTTGGTCAGCGGAATATTCCCGATGGTAATCGTGCCGCCCGAGGAGCGGACAGTATCTTCAATTCCTTTTTTCACCTGATAAAGATCACAGCCGAGGTTACGCAGGATCTTGACGGCGATCCCTTCCCCCTCGCGAATGATGCCGAGGAGCAGATGCTCAGTGCCGATGTAATCATGCCCGAGCCGCAAAGCTTCTTCGCGACTGAGTCTGATGACTTCCTGCACTCGATTTGAAAAGTTGCCTTCCATTGTATTTCCGGGTTGTATCAGTATTCAAAAAAATGCTGGTATTGCCGTCCCACGTACCCACTACTACAAAATACCGGGACGCAGGGTTCCCCTCAAGATACCGACATGAAATTCCTCGAACAAGGCGAAGTGGCGTCCCTGTCCGGTGGGAGCGTTTGGGGAGAGCGGGATACCGGGATTGTGTTTGTCTCAGAAGATGACGATCCACATCGCGTAGTCGAGAATCAGTATCATCGCGGATGAAAGGACGAAAGACCGTATGGTCGAGGAACCGACCCCCTCGGCGCCCCCCGTGGTCCTGAATCCTATGTGACATCCGAGTATGGCTGTGATTCCACCAAAAGCGATGGATTTGATGATGCCGGAAATGACGTCCTTTGTCTGGAAAAAGCGCTCGACACTGCCGAAAAACACTTGTGGGGTCAGGTCGAGAAAAAAATTCGCGACGAAAAAGGCGCCCATCAATGCGATGCTGTTGGCGAAAATCACCAGTATCGGCATCATGCTTACCGCGCCGAGAAATCGCGGCATGGCCAGATAGCGCACGGGATCGATAGCCATGCTTTCGAGCGCATCGATCTGCTCGGTGACTTTCATGGTCCCGATCTCCGCTGCTATGGATGCCCCCACACGGCCGGCAATGACAATGGCGGTCAGGACGGGACCGAGTTCAATGAAAATCGCACGGCTGACGGCACCACCGATCAGGGAAAAGCTGATCATCCCCTGGAATTGATATGCAGCCTGCCAGGCAGAGACCATGCCGGTGAACAAGCCGATGATGACCACCAGAGGAAGGGACCCTACACCGATATGAGCCATCTGCTCGAGTATGAGCCGCCTGTCACGGAACAACCGGTGCATACTGCGAACAATCTTGAGTTGCAGCATGCTGACCTGGCCGATCTCCGAAAAGAAACGAATACTGCGGCGTCCGATGATATCGAGTCCAAACGTCATGGCGCAATCTACGGATATTTTACGGGATATTCAGCAGCTGCCGGCCAGTACACTCTCATCGGTAGATGCGCAGTCCTTCCGTGCAGTTGCGACACATGGGGATGTTTTTTCGTCCTGCAAGAACGCGCTCGCGGAAGGCGTGATAGGTATCGGATTGCCAAACCTCGTTGAAATCCTGTTCCACGATCGAGCCGAGCGGATATTCGGCATCCTTGTCGAAGCAGCAGGGAACGACGACGCCTTCCCAGGTGATGACGCTCCGTTCCCAGAGCCGGGCGCAGCGATCGTGCATAGCGCTCTTCGGGCGCAGGGCGCCGTCGCTGATCGTGTAGCGACGGAATCGCTCGTTCTTCGGAAGAAATTCCTGCGCACCCTCGATGGAATATACCTGCATGGTTTTCAGCGCGACATCTGCCCGGTGACGCCGGGCAAGAGTCTGCAACGCAGGGATCTGATTCTCATTCTTGCTCGATATGAGCATCTGCAGTGTGAGTTCGGTGCGCGCCCCACTGCCGAATGCCTGACGCGCAGCATCGAAATCCTCAAGTGCGTCGCGGACCTTGCTGAGGGAACCGCCGACACGGTATTCCTCATAGACCTCCTGCGTCATCCCATCGACGGAAATAATCAGGCGATCGAGTCCGGCCTGCAGCAGCCCGTCAAGCACTTCCCGCCGGAGGAAATGAGCATTCGTGCTTATCGAGACGTAGATCCTGTGCCGGTGTGCGTAGGCGATCATGTCCGTCAGTCGATTGTTGATAAATGGCTCCCCCTGGAAAAAGAGTTGCAGGTAGAAGACATCCTTTTTCACTTCATCGACAATGCGCCGGAAGGTGTCGATATCCATCATGCCGAGCGGGCGCACCATCGTCCCGTTGCCGGAAGGACATTCCGGACATTTGAGATTGCAGCGATTGGTCGGTTCGATTGTCAGGGTATAGGGTCGTCCCCGGACAATGCTTCGTCGTACTATGAGTGAACACCGATAGGAAAGTCCCAGAAGTACAAGATTCCACACGCGACGAAAGCTGAGGCAGCGGGCGAGGTTGCGGACGGTCCGCAGAGTCATCAGACATCCTTTCTGCAGATAAGATACCAGGTCGGATTGAGCCATGAATTAAAGAAACCGGCGTTGTCACTGACGAGGCGGAGCGCAAGTTGCTGCAGGCCACTGCGTTGCAGCAGTCTGACAGCCCGCAGGTGACTCCTGGTCCATACCAGTGCTTCGGGGCGGTCAAAAAGCACCTGCGCCATGTAGCGATTGACGAAGGTCGCAGTAAACCCGTGGTCACGCAGCAATTCGCACAATTCACTGAAGCCGAGAAGTTGTGCGAGATCCTGCCGTGTTGCATCGGCTGGCCGGCGTTTACGGAGGACGGAACGCAGTTGTTCCCGGTTTTTTCTTGCGACGAAGGGGAGGCCGAAATGCGGGTCAGCGACGAGATTCGGAATTGCATTACGGTTGGGGGTACTGATGTACAACAGTCCGCGGGTCGTGAGCACACGGGCAAGTTCATCAAGTACCCGCGCGGGTGAGGGGACATGCTCTATCACGTCCTGGAGCACGATCACGTCGAAGGAGGCGTCCGGGTAGGGGAGGTCACTCAGATCGCAGCACTCGGTTTCAATGTCCGGCTGCACGGCGGATAGTGCAGCCAGGCGGTCTTCCGCGCAATCGACAGCGATGACGTCAGCGCCATGTGCGTGCAGCGCTACGCTGGTCCCGCCGACTCCGCAGCCCGCATCGAGTACCGTGGTATTGTGCAGATCCACATACCGGGAGAGGAGATAACAGATCGTCTCTCCCCGCAGACGCGCATGATCAATGGCACGCTGCCAGCGGTGATAGTTCGGGTGGGAAGTGTCGAGAGCGAATGTCGAGGCAAAAGTGGTATCGTTCACATTACCAGCGTTGTGGTTTCACAAAAGAGATCACCCCGTTGAGGGTAGAAAAAAAAATATGGAATCCTTCGCGGAAAACAAGGGGAATTCTTCGGGCGTCTCCCTCCATCCATCGAAAGGCATGTTGCAGAAATCCTGTGTCATACCAGAGTTTCCATAACCAGAACAGCAGGGGCAGCATGCGTTCCGGACCCGGCAGCAGTGCGGTCAGGGTGATCGCGGCAAGTGGTGTGAGTGTTTCACTGAAGACGAAGGCGCCGAGCAGCAGTGCAGGTTTTCCCCGATAAGATGAAGAGACACGGTAATGCCGCTGTTTCTGCCTGAAGAGTGCGTTCCATGTCGCCGGTGGCTGGGAAAACACCATTGCTTCCTGTCGCACACAGACATGGAGTGTGGCGCCGTATTGCAGCATGCGTTGCAGCAGCAGATCGTCGTCTCCACCGAGATGGGCGTAGAGTGCCGGCAGACCGCCACAACGCTCATACAGCGCGCGGTGAAATCCCCAACTCCGGCCGGACACCATGTAGGGTACACCGGAAGCCGCTGCCGCTGTAGCCAGTGTCATGGTACGCCGCGATTCAAAGGCTGCGAAGCTGCCCGCACGTGATGTTCCGGACGACAGTGGTGCGAGTCCCATCACCACATGTTCTTCTTCGATGATCAGGGCCGACATTGCGCGTATCCATCCCGGTCGCGGAATACAGTCGGCATCGGTGAGGAGTACGATTTCATGATCTGCGGCCAGGATGCCGTGATGCAATGCCCACTTTTTCGGGGAGACGCCGGACGGGGTTTCGTCAATACGCAGCACGCGCAGGGGAAGGGCGGGGACGGCGGATCGTGTGACTTCCGCGCTCCCGTCGGTCGAGCGGTCGTCGACGACGATGATTTCCAGCAATTCGCGCGGAAAATCCTGCACGTCGAGCGCGTGCAGGAGTTCCGGGAGTGCTTCGGCTTCGTTGTGTGCTGCGATGACGACGGTGACCGCTCGAGGGTCTGGGCGTTCGGGTGGTATGCGGAGGGCCAGCATCCACCCCCTGTAGATGAATATGAAGAACAGCGAGCTCATAACGGCCGCGAGAACGCCAATCACATACAGTGTCGTTATCATCATGTTTCTCCGTCCGCTGTTCCGGTGGATACATCGACTGGCTCACCGGACTGCCGAAGTGTCGTTATCATCATGTTTCTCCGTCCGCTGTTCCAGTCTTCGCTGTACTTCGCGCTCTCCGTATTGCCCGCAACAGCGGAGGTGTCAGCCAGGCATTTGCCACCAGGCGGCCTGTCATCAGCGCAATGGCCGCAGCGACGGCGCCGACCATATCGAAGACCATGATGGCTGCACTGAGTGTGAGTATGATGGTGCTTACTTCCAGTCCTGTGGCGATGGTGATATGTCCGGTGCGCTGTGTGGCGACCAGGGTGGCACGCTGAAAAGAGAGAAGCACGGATGTGCCGGGGATGAGCACCAGCAGCTGTGCCGGGAGTAGAGCAAAATCCGCCAGGTCAGGTGAAAGCCCGGACAGATCGAGAAACCAGAAGGATGCCAGTGGTGTCATGGTTATTAACGCGAGCCCGGTGACCGAGGCGATGCCGAGGCCAATCGCGAAATTCCGTATCGGGACGAAATGTTCCATGTCTTCACCGAAGCGAGCGATGGCGACTTCCTGATAGGACAGCCCGAAGCTCCGGAAAATGAAGACCAGCGAATTGATCACCGGTAACACGGCCAGGGATTCCAGCGGCATACGGGATTGACCGAGAAAAAACGTGATCATCGGGTGCACGCCGAGAGCAAGCACCGAAGTGAGTGCGAGGGGATAGTAAAACGACCAGATACCGCGATAGCTTTGTGCCGGGGCGCGGCGTTTTGCCGGAGGCGCGTCTGTCGTAGCCGCTGTCCGGCGTTGTACGGGCGGCGGTAATTCAATGCGCAGTCGTTGTATTGTCCCATGTACCATGATGCGACTGGCGAGGGCCTCGAAGCAGACGCCGACCGACAGCGCCGCTGCCCCGACGACGGCACCGGGCCAGTCGGTAAGCAGGGCGGCGAGAAGCGCCGTGACCGCCATGGTGAGAATGCGGAGGACGGTACCATAGGCCACGCGACGCGTGAGGTTGTTGCGGATGAGCAGTCCCTGATAGAAACGGCGGAAGCCGATGGCGCCCGGCCAGGGCAGGAGTATGATGGTGGCCAGATGCGTCAGCCGTGCCACTTCGTTCGGGAGTCCGATCAGATCCTTCGCGATAAAGGAGAATACCGGTGGCAGGACGACAATGAGCATGATCACGGTAATGATGCCGTTGAGCATCGAGGTGAAATTCCGCAGTCGTCGATAGGAAGACCAGTCCGTAGCCAGGGCCGTCGAGGCGCTCATCATCATGATGATGGGGGCTTCCACAATGAGCGCGAAGGAGAATGCCACGCCATAGGCGGCGAGGTTGAATTTCGGTTCGGCCAGGCGGGCAATGATGGCGGCGAGGAAGGGTCCTTCGACGGACATCATCAGCCAGGTTGCCATCAACGGCAACCAGAACAGGAAGATCGAGCGGGCATGGACGGGCTGGGAAGAGGCCTGCGTGTTCATTTCAGCAGTTGACGGCAATGAAGGTGACATCATCGTCGATCATCTGCATGTCCTGAAAGGCAGCGGAAGTATCGTAGATATGCCGTGCCGTGGCTGCAGCGGTATTCGGGGCTGTTGCGAAGGCATCTGCGAGTCGTGCGACGCCGAATTCCTCGCCGGCGTCGTTTTTCGCTTCTATAATACCGTCCGTGTAAAGGAGGAGCCTGCTGCCGGGTGCGAGTTCGATATCCCGTGCGGAGAATGCGCCGTCGGCGAAAACCCCGAGGGGCCGTCCTGTCGATTCGCATTGTTGTGGTAATCCACCGCCATTTATGAGAAGGAAAGGCGGGTGCGCTGCCGAGAGGTAATGCAGGTGGTCGGCCGAGAGCGAGAGGAACACGCCGGTGGCGTAGAGCACATCGGTGCTGCTGATGAGACATTCGCGCAAGCGGCGATTGAGTTCCGAAATCATTTTTTCGAGTCGCGGAATCTCTTCCATTTCATCGATCAACAGTTTCAGCAGCGCCGAAAGCAGTCCCGCTCTCAGTCCATGTCCAGACATATCCAGCAGCCAGAGTTTGAGTGCGCCATCGTCTCCCATGCGCCAGCCGAAGAGATCCCCGCTCAGATGGCAGTATGATTCCAGTACCGCGGAGAGGTGGCAGGGAGCGTTTTCCGGCAGAGTTTTCGGCAGCAGGGCATACTGCAGTTTGTGGGCCTTTTCGATGTTGATGTCCATCTCCGCGAAGCGATGCGGGCGGTAGACGAAGGATTGTTGTGGACTGACGATACTCTGTCGTTCGGTCAATGTTGTCTCCGTCGGACACCAATCCGGTTGTTCCGAAGCATCGATATTCGACAGCAGTTCCTCCATTGCCTCGCGCACGGTCCTGTCTCCCAGACGGTAGTTCATATTGATAAATTCCGAGGCGATGTCAAGCAGGCGCAGCATGGCGGTCTCTCACAGGTTCGATGTGAATTCTACCATATCTGCAGACGAATTGCAAGTGGAGGGGTAAGAGTAAAGAGTTAAGAGTAAAGAGTTAAGAGTAAAGAGTTAAGAGTAAAGAGTTAAGAGTAAAGAGTTAAGAGTAAAGAGTTAAGAGTAAAGAGT
>JAGTUW010000354.1 GCA_018224345.1 Bacteroidota bacterium | reverse complement strand
TGCGAAAGAAAAGGGGGTATCAGACGACTGCCGCTGCGATTGATCGTCTGGTACATCATTCGATCGTCATTGAACTGACAGGAGAGAGTAGCCGTATGGAGCATGCCACCCAACAGACACACCCAAGAGCGGAAACGGCGAAGAGAGAAGGTGGAAAACGTGCAAACAATGCACAGTAGATAAAAATGTCGATGTTAAAGAATAATTGTCGTCGCTGTCAAAGAATAATTGTCGTCGCTGTCAAAGAATAATTGTCGTCGCACAGGGGTAGACGGGAATGAGCAGCAGGGCCCCGAACAGCATCATCAGCGCCTCTTTCTGATTTTGTCGGCCGGCAGTCGAACAGTGGCGTTGCGAACATGGTGAACAACGTCAGCATGCCCGAGAGAAAGCCCCCGGTTTTCGCAGGGTCAAGGATACAACGTTGGATGACGGAATAAACAAGTTTAAGTCTAAGAACAGAATAAGTAAAAGTCAAGGCATAAATTAATACCCTTGCCAGGTATTTTTTTTTTACAGGTTGCGTCGTAATCAAGTGGACTGAAAAAATCTCCGAGCGTGATCTGCCATGGCCTTGACCATTGAAACGGATAATGATAACTGGAGTGAAGACAATGCACGACAGATGCAGCCCATGATGGGGTGTCGGCGCTTCTCCTGGGCGGTGGGGGCCTCGCGGAAGAGCGCGGAGAGACAATTTGTTGACTTCGAATTCCCGACTGATTGGCCCGGAGATACAACGGTGATGTCCCAGGAAGATGGCTCGACGATGGTTGCGATACCGGAATGCGTGTTGTTCATTGTCGACGTCATCTTCCACAACGATGAAACAGTCCTCGAGCCGCTGGATTCGATTCTGCACCGGCGCGTGAATCATTTTTATGAGTTGGATGAACATTCAATCGAGGGATCCCCGGTTGACCCGACGATTTTTGAATATTTCGAACGACACCGGGTCCCGGATCAGTATACCGGAGACATGCTGCGTATCCGGTTGCGACCGGTTTGCGTTCCGCAGTTGCGGGGCGATGACAGCCGGCGAGTGCTCTTTGTACGGTTTTACCGGAGCCCCGGGCGGTCCGTGCATTACCGGGAGAATTTCCGTGAGTACGGCGTTGAAAAGGCGCCTGTGAAGCATTTGCCCGAAAATCGCGGCGGCGCACAGCATGTCACCATTTCTCCGAATGTGCTGGAACGATCACGAAACGTTTCGTCGGCCATCGAAGGAGAATGGATTGCGGATGAAATGGTGGAAATCACCATGTACAGTATCGACGGGAAGGTGGCCTGGAAGGGGAAGCACGCGCCTCCGGTCTCCACAGCAGCCACAATCCATATTGCGCCTCACCTGCATGATGTCCGGACCGGAGTGTATATTTATCATGGTGTCAAGAAGGAATAACAATGAAAACATTTGTGTCAAGTTTACTGTTTGCCCTGCTGCTGATGAATACCCTGTATTCACAGGTATCGAACGATCTGTCACCAACGCCATTCACGCCGTATGACAAGCTCGCGGACGCACGATCCTTTCTGGGCAAATTGTCCCGTGCCGTTGCGGAACATGACCACGAATCCGTCATGAAGTGTTTCAATGATGTTGTGCAGATCAATGGGGTCCAATATACAAGAGACAGCATCTCGAATATTTTGCGGGAGGCGTTCGACTACAGCAACTACACCCAAGCTCTCGTTGATGCGCGTATCTCGCAGTATGGTGACAGTGTGACGGGGGTGTTCAATATCATTCCCGGCTCCGGTCCGGACCCCATAGTCATCCTGAATACCATGAATACCATGACATTCTCGGTATATCTCGGACCCACCAGCCCAGATGTTCTGTGCGTGTTGAATGTAGTGCATGTCGATTCGAGTGTGCTTTCGAAATCCATCAACTATAAAATACATGAGACAAACTGGGGGTTTTTAGAAGCCATCCAGGTATTTGCGGAAAACGATTTGCTGGAGGCCTGTGTCCTCAACAATGGTACAATGCCGGTCAATATCAACTCTTCAGAGCCGGTCAGATACTATGATTTCATATTGAACGAACCCAGAACCTGCACGGATCACATTTCGACGTTGGTGACGAGCAATGAAACATTCATTCGCGCACCAGTCGTGTTTACAAAGAACAGTGATTTTTGGGAGTTTGACGAAATCAACAAGAGCGTTTCGCTGGCGAACCTGGGACGGGAGCTGATATCATCGATAGATGATGCAGCGGTAACACTGATAGATAACGGTTCCGAGGTCCTTGTGTCGATAGTGGACAGAAAGTGGATCCGATTCACGACATTCAAGTTTTCCGGTACAGATATTACATCGTGTCCGTATATGAAAGCCGACAATACCACAACGGGGCAGCGGTTCTATTTGCCTGGATATATAAAATATGACCATTATGGATATGGAATCGCCTATATTCTTGATTTTGCAAGGAAGGATCTGTCCAGAATGAAGTATGGAAATTATCCTCCTCATATGTTTGATGCCGAATGGGTAAAACCCATCATAAGCCCTGATATTACACCGAAGGGCCTGGATATAACCTGGACCCCGGATTATAGTGGTACGGTGAATGCATACGTCTGGTTCGCGACAACACTTCCGCCATATAAAGTATTTGGATTCAAGCTCCATGACACCGCCTACGATTTTGGCAGCCCGTATTATGAGATAACAAAAATCATGGGTGAATGTGACAAGCTCTACCATTACTTCGATACAAAGCCACCGGCAGTCAGTCTGGACGTACATTTCGGCCAGCAATCGAACAGGTGGAACCGGTATGAAGCAGGTTTTGCCGCAGGAGAAGAGATTATCCTGGCCGATATATCAGCAATCAACAACGCAACACATGAAGTGGAGATGGCGTATGGAAGGAAGATCGATATCGGCCATAAACTGATAGTTCCGAGTATCGAACAGACGGTGGATGGTGCATTTTTCGTCTCTGACATGATCAGAGGTGTGTTTCATCTTGTCGATGGGTACAGCGGTCGCTATGTCGCAAGCATAAAGCCTGATTACAAACCGGATTTCAACAGACCGGTTGCGGTGCGTATGATCAAGACAAACGACAGGGGGTATTACGATGCTTATATTTTCGAACAATGGAGCGACACCAGCGGGATAAGCAGAGCCTGGTATGCGGCCGATGTTGTATTGCACAGGAGAATAAACAGCCAGGCGTCCAGGACAGCCAGTATTGTCATTGGATTGACGGGAAGATGCAATTACAGCGTGCGTACGGAGGACCAAATTATCATTGACAATGTCAAAACGGGTGTGGCAGTAGAAAATATTACAGTGCCAAACGCATACAATAAGTCAGTATTTGTAAGCATCATATCGGAAGCAGTCGCCAACGGCGCGCCTGTTGTGGACAAGGAAATTGAAATATTGCCTGACGGTTCCGTAATCAAACGCAGCGGCGCCGGCCGGAATGCAGAAAACAGAAGCCCGGTCAGTATAGACATTTATCCCAACCCTGCCACCAGTGAATCGCGGATAAGAGTCAAGTCAGGCGAAAGCATTGGCGAAATTAATGTATCTATCTTTGATATATCCGGGAAACTGATCCAGTCGTATGGAATCATGATACCAGGGAAGTATTATGAATCACACAATCTGATACGGTCGCTCCATCCGGGCATCTATTTCATAGCTGTCCGGACAATGGGTGATCAAAGAATATATAAATTGGCAGTAATGTGAAAACAGGAGGAGAATGCTGTGAATATTGCACTGATTTCCGTTTTTATGTTCGTGCTCATGTTGAACTCGATCAAAGGCTGTGGCGATGGCAGTGACAGCACTGCGACGGGTGATCCATGGGACAAGAAAGAATCATACGACGGTAGTGTTCTGCCATCGACTAAATTTTTTATTCGTGCAATGGTGTACAATCAGTATATTACAAATCCAAACTTCAGCCCGATGATTGGCTTTTATGGTAATACAAATGATGGTACAGAGGATTGGGATCACCGACGAGAGGCTGTCTGTGACGGTCTGGGTATGATTGGAGTCACACCATATGTGATTGGGTACAATGAGCCCGGGCATAACTACTATTTTTTGCATGAGAACACAAATCCTGATGATTTCATTTCCGAGTACACGGCTTCGAATATGGATGTTGTCCCCATGAATGGGACAAAAAAGTTTAATGAAGGCCCATGGATACCCGGTACTTATCCAGAAAGGTTTTATAAGACTCAATGCTATGTATTTATGGCTAAAAATTTTACGAGCCCTTCCCAATATATTCCAGGTGATATGATTTCTACAACTCTTGGATGGACTCAAGAGTATTCAACTGGTGAAAAAAATTACCAACCGGCAATTTTTATCTTTATCGAAAGGGTGAAAGAGGCGTTGTATTATAATAACTTGAATTCTCAAGAGGAAATGAATTTTTGGTTGGCAGCAGTGCTGATGCATGAATTCGTACACTTGAGTGGCGAGGAGCATAGGTTCGAGCCGAGTGATGACAAGTTACAATGTTCGGACCTGAATCATACATTGTATGTTGATCAAGGAGCGTGCATCTTTTGTCGGGATACTCACAATCCAAATAAGGACGAGGATTGGGTTAATAACACACTATTCGGCGAATATAAGATTGGTGCAATCGCACCTTACACCAGAAAGTGGTGGTGCCAGTGGCATGCGAGGAATATTAATACTATAATACATGTAATCAACGAAGAGGAGGGAATATAAATATGAAACTAGTTATATTAACGGTCTCTATGCTTCTGATTCTTGCCGGCGGTTCTTTTGCGCAAGTGGTGGAGTGCAGTATTGTTCCAATTAAGGCATCATTTGACTGCTATGAAAATATTATAGTTAAAGTCCAGCTCAGGAACAGATATTACGATACCGTGTGCGTCGATAATATTGCGCATGAATTTCCAGGCAGGCCCATGAAGATATACATTGACGGAAAGGAGGTTCCTTACGGGGGCCCTCGTGGCTATGTATTCAGTGGTGTTTATCTAAGTCCATATTCCGAGTACTGCTTCTATATGAAGGTTGCAAATTCTTACCCGGAGGCCATGGGCATAACACGAACCGAGCCGGGGATGTATGAGCTGCAATACTATTCAAAAATATTCAGAGTCAGGAATCGTTCAATTACTCGCGAAATAATGGGGAGTATATCAGGTTCTCTCAGGTACGAAGTATATTGTTCACAGCTGTCCTCGTCAATTGCGCGGATTCTGAGAGAAAAGTTGATGAACGGCAGGAGGAATATAGGCATTCAGGAGAGATATCAAGTTATACACGAATTGATCGATATGCACGGTATTGACGCTGTCGACCGCGTCGTGGAATACATGATTAGAACTTCAGATCGATGGGAAGGAATATGGTCGGACAAAGTGTATGTAAAATCGTCGAGACTTACGAAAAAGGCCAATCTCTCGGTACCAGGGGAGTGCGTTTCTCGATGGGTTGAATGATAATACTGGAATTATGCGTGCCACAGTCAGACTCTCCTTGTTCTTGAGCAGCACGTAGCGGGTTCTGGTAAACAGGTTCGGGTGTGTCGTTTTGAGCGCATGTGCCGCTTGACTGCGGACGGTATTGACTGCATCGAGCAGATGCCGGATCAGGTGGAACTTGTCGAAGACGATCTCTGCATTCGGCAGGTATTCGCCGAGGATCTTGGCATACGGTTCCCACATGTCACAGCAGACGGCCGTGACGGTTTCGACCTGTGCTGGATAGGCTTCGAAGAACGATCGCAAGGTGTCTTCTGTTCGATCCTTGCCGCTCCAGAGCAGAGTCCGGGTATCGAGATCATAGACCTGCGTCAGATACTTGTGCCCCTTCCTTCGCGAGATCTCGTCTATGCCGATGTGCAGCGCCGTGCCGATCTGGCGACGATCGAGACCATACTTGACTGCTTGTGCCGCTGCCGAATACACCGTACTCCACGAGACGCCGAAAAGCCCGACGACGGTCTCGATTGGCAGGAGTTTGGCCATGTCGCCAGGGAGACGACCAGCGCGCGGGTCAGACGCGCTTTCCCGGTCGCCCATGGCAGTACTCCGGGAGCCATGCCTCAGAAAACTCAGAGTGCCAATCACTGCGTCGCATTTGGAACTGCAGCTTTTCCGTGGCGCAAATGCCGATTGTCGGAAGTGTCTTGTTTGCTAAACTTCGTGTCCACAATTGCGGGGTCATTCCAAAAATGTATTTTGAGACTGTGAATGCAGGCATTGATGGCACTGGGGGTGTAAAATGAACAGGGTCGTTATCGTTATATTATTCGTACTTATAACTTATCCCCTGCGAGCTCAAGATGGATGCCTCGAGTACGATGCGGAATTCTGCTGTGTTGAGTGGAGCCCGGGAGCGCTACAGCCGCGTATCGTTACCACCAGGCACCCTGCTAATAATCCCTTGCCGGCAAAATATAATACGCCAATTCCATTTTGTCCAGCTGTTAGCTAATCTTCGTGTCCGAAATATCGGGGCCATTCCAGAACCTCCAACGGTACTTCTGAGATACACCAGGAAAACGCAAATCGCAGCAGGCGAGAGCGCAGCTTTTGCAAGAGCCAAGGTTAAGTTGGCGCATATTGGGGCGGCGGGGGGGAGGGTTAGACGACTGCAGAGATGAGGTAGAGATCGCTGCGTTCTTCGCGGCAATGGACGGTGAAGCCGGCATCTTCGAGTGTACGGGAGAGTGTTTCGACGGGAGGGAGAACGTCATCGGCAACGATATGTCCGGCGTCGCGATGCAATGCGTTCAATTCCTCGTGTCCCATCAGATGCAGAATGCAGAGAGAGCCACCCGGACGCAGGCAACGATGAAATTCTGCAAGCGCCTGGTCGGGATGATCGAAGTGGGGGAATACGCTGAAGCAGTGAATACTGCCGAAATGCCGGGAAGGGAAGGGCAGGTGGTGACCGTCTGCGCAAAGCCAGTGGATACCCGGCAGGTTCGCATGTAGTTGCCGCCCCATGCGGAGCATTTCCATGGACACCTCGAGTTCAACGATGTCGGCAGTCTTTCCTGCCTGTTCGTGCAACAGCGGCAGTAAAATGCCCGCGCCTCCGCCGACATCGAGAACGGGAGCATCGCAGGGAAGGGCAAAGCGGGAAAAAATGTGCATGAGCCGTTCCGTACGTTCTTCCGTATCGAGTATCCACTGCGGGACGACACCGTCGAAAAACTCCTGTTTTCCTGCAAGCCGGTGTGCGCTCATTTTCCCCTCGCGGGAATTGGAATGAGTTGCGGGTGCTTGTGCTCGATAAGCATGATGGCGGAAGGCAGGACAACGACGGCGAGGAGTACACCGGGGAGGCCGACAAGAACGACGGCTGGACCGAGCATCGGATGTGTGACGCCAGCGGCTGCGCTGACGCCTTCGATGATCAGGTAGAGCAGTACGCGGTCGGCCAGCATTGTCACTGCGACTGCCGGGAGTACATGCCAGCGTAACTGCAATCGAAGAAGCGAGAGCAGACAGGTCGCGGCCAGCAGCTCTATGAGCAGCAGCGGGAGTATGGGTGGAGACAGCGGCGGCATACCCGTCAATAACCAGGAGACAATCGGTGTCAGCACGGCGACGGTGCAGGCCAGTCGCAGAGGAAGCAGCATGGCGGCAGCAAGTACGGGAAGAAACATCGGAAGAAATGCGGAGCCGAGTCCGAGCAAGTGAAATAACTGCGGGAACAGCACTCCCAGAGCGGTGAACATTGCCGCCATCGGAATGCGGCGGATATCATCCTCGCGTGTATCGTATCTGCCGTTTGACCCGGCGCCGGGGTTGTACTTAGTGTTCGATCGCATAACGAATACCAAAGAGCAAATGTGCGCCCGGTGCGGCATAGCCGGGCAGAATCATATATTGGCGGTCAAGCACATTCCGTGCTTTCACATACATCTCGGCCCAGGGCGCGCGCCAGCTCAGGATCAGATCCAGCAGATGATAATCAGGCATGGGCAAGGTGCTGTTGTCTCCCGCGTAGAGATCGTGGACGTACTGTCCGGCGATCGTTGCACGTAGCGCGCCCATATCTGCAAAGACCATGTACTTGAATTGCTGTGCGGGATTGAAGGCGGTCAGATTGTCCGGCTCGAGCATGTTCCACGCAAGTTGCGTGTGGAGGAAGGGAAGGATGCGGTAACGCAGCATCGCTTCGAGTCCCCACTGCTCTGCCTCAAGTGCATTACGGAATCGCACTGGTGGCGGAGGATTGGGATTGGCGACGGTCGTGATCATATCGACGGCATTTGTACGGAAGGCGGCGATGCGCAGGCTTCCGCGACGCATGACGAACTCGGCGCCAGCCTCATATCCGGTACTGCGAACTTCGACAAGGTCCGGATTCGATGGCGGAAACAGATACAATTCCTGTAACGTCGGGTGACGATACCCGCTCTGCATACTTGCGTAGAGGCGGAGTCCCTGCATGGGTGTCACGCTTGCACCGAACGTCGGCACGGCGATGGAGCGCCCGAGACTGTGTTGCTGCCAGCGGAGTCCGGCACGAAGATGCAGGAAAGACAAAGGACTGTACATACCGAGCGCGTATGCACCGACCGATGAGAGTGTATGTTCCGTATCATTGACATTGGCCTGGCCGCCATAATGGAGCAGGTCACCACCCGCGGCCAGGCTCCAGCGTTCACCTCCCTGCCATTGCTGATACGTGGAAAGCCCGAGTGCGCGGTCGTCGGAAACGAAGCCGTCAAAAAACTCATGATGTCCGAGATTGACATGTGCCTGTGTCGAACCGCTGAGGCGTGTGCCGGTGTTTTTCAGTACCAACTGCCCCATGCCCCGACGGATGTCGCCATAGGTGCCGAGTCCGACCGGATCGGACACGCGTGTCGGATCATCGAAAGTGGAGGGTGCATAGCGTGACCGCAGGGAGAGTTGCCAGACGGGGTCGATACGCCAGTCC
The DNA here is from genome assembly GCA_018224345.1 of Bacteroidota bacterium. GTDB lineage: Bacteria > Bacteroidota > Ignavibacteria > SZUA-365 > SZUA-365 > SZUA-365. Next base: position 3,083 of record JAGTUW010000354.1, on the reverse strand, counting down.
CAGTCAGCCTGCACGCGCGTGCCGGTGAAATTGGATTGCGGGACATGCCCGTCACTGCGGTTATGCCGCACCGACAGGCGCACACCATGGTCACCGAAACGACGCGTCATGCCGAGGCCTGCAGTGTATGTCCCCCAACTGCCGCCTTCGAGATGGACATTGACTCTATTGTGGTCGATGGGACGTGTGACGATGTTGACCACACCACCGAGGGCGTTGCCACCAAAGACCGTGGAGGCCGGACCGAGCAGAACGTCTACCCGTTCGATATTGTCCATGCCATAGACATCAGGCAGCGGATGACCGAAAATGCCCATGAAGTCCTGATGCCCGTCCACCATCACCGATACACCGGTATTCGGTTTGCCGCCCATGCCGCGGAGCGACAGCATACCGGTTCCCTGCGAACCCACACCGAAACCGCCCACACGTGTCTGTGCAAGAAAGGCGGAGGGAACTTCCCACTGTACGAGCTCGATAGCTGAATGCGTGGCATAGCGTGCGACATGTTCTCCGGAGATGACATTCATTGCGTTGGTCTGCCGGCTGAGCGGTGTGGCGTAACGATTGGCCACGACGACGACGGAATCGTCAAGCGTGTAATGGGGTCGCGTATCGTCCGGCTGCGCGAGAAGCGGAGCCGTGAGAAGAAAGATGAATACTGCTGGTCGGGGGAGGAAGGAGAGAAACATCATGCTGAACAGATAGTGACACGAAAAGTGAATTCGTGCTACCAATATACATGTTCCTCTCGAGGGATGCAAAAACGGAGAGCATTATCCCTGGAGTCTATGGATCAGCACGGAAGCGCAGTTGTTGCAGGCCCAGCGGGGCTTCAAGTCCATACGCAGCGAGCAGGGTGTTGTCGGTCAGTATCGTACGTGTTGCACCGTCGGCGACGATATGGCGGGAGAGCAACAACACACGATCGCAGGTCTCCGCGACCATATCCAGATCGTGCGTGGCCAGAAGCAGTGTGCATCCTTCTTCCTGCTGGATCCAGCGGATGAGGTCGCGACGGTGCGCAGGATCGAGATTGCTGCTCGGTTCATCCATGGCGAGAATGGCGGGCCGCATGGAGAGCACGGTTGCGATGGCGGCGCGGCGGCGCTCTCCGTAGCTGAGTTGCAGGGGATTCCGATGCGCCTGGTCGCGCATGCCGACGGCATCGAGCGCCCGATGTGTGCGTTCAACGACATTGTCGCGTGAACACCCGAGCGCTGCGGGTCCGAACGCGACATCCTCTTCCACAGTCGGTGAAAAAAGCTGATCATCGGGATTCTGGAACACCAGTCCTATGCGTTGACGGATATCCCGTACGGTCCTTCCTGTCAGCTTCGTCCCGCCGACGATGATGTCTCCGTCCGAGGGGATAAGACCGATGATCGCACGCAGCAACGTCGATTTTCCCGCACCGTTCGGCCCGATCAATGCGACTCGTTCCCCCGCATGGATAGTCAGGTCGACTCCGTCGAGTGCAACGGTACCGTCGGGATAGCTGCAGTGCAGATCGTGACATGCAAGAAGACTCTCGTGTGACTCAGCCATGCGTTCTACCGGAATACGTGTGTGGAAGAGGAGACATCCGCAATACTTCCCTGTCAATACAACAATGCGAAGAATATGACAACGAGTGTGAGAACTACGCTGACCGTGTCACGCACTACCCATCGTTGAGTGGGATGCAGTGGAATGCGTCCGTCGAAATGCCGTGCGGTCATCGCATCAGCCATGCGTTCACTGCGTGAAACAGCGCGCACAAGGAAAGTGCCGCTGATGCGTGAGGCGACGATAATGCGTCGCGGCAGGGGGAGCGCTGCAGAGCGTGCACGTACTCCCTCCATCAAACGACGGGCATCGGCTGCGAGCAGCACGAGAAAACGCTCTGTCAGCCATGTTACCGCGATCATGGCTTGCGGAAGACGCAGCGCCCGGAGTCCTGCGACGATATGCGACATCGGAACCAGCAGGGTAAACAACAGAGAAGCGCAGGCGACAGCCAGCAGACGGACGACCGTTGTCCCAGCCGTCGTCAGGGCTTCCGTCGTGACCGGCACCCCGAGCATACGGAAAAGAATCTCATCGCCTTCCGCGCGGAGGGCGATGAACACACCAAGTACAAGCAGCATCGGTAACACGAGGCGTAGCCGACGAAAGAAGGCGGACAGAAGCGGTAGCGGCGGCACTCAGGTCAATCCTTCCCCGGTGGACGTCAGATGCAGTCCTCCATGCTTGACTCCCTTGATGGAGATGATACCATCGGCAAATTTTCTGATGTCCTTCGCGCGTCCGTGTAGCATAATCACCTCCAGGCAATTGTCATGATCGAGATGGACATGCGTCGTCGAGATGATGGATTTGTGATGATCGTGCTGCAATGAAGTGAGTGTTTCGGAAATCGCAGTCTTGTGATGATCGTAGAGTACACTGAGGACACCCGCGACGATGCGGTCGCTGTCGACTGCCTCCTGTACCAGTTCACGCCGGATCAGATCACGTATCGCTTCGGAGCGGTTCGGGTATTTTTTTCGTTTGGTCAGCCGGTCGAATTTCCGTATCAGATCCTCGGGGAGCGACACCCCGAATCGAATGAGCTTCATGGGATACCTCAATCAGGTGTTGAGACAAATTACAACGATGCAGTGGAATGGGAAAATCAAACGCCGTGGGTTTCAAATCGGCACAGGACCTGCATCGAGTCCGATCCCTGCAGGTTGATACCGGCAAGAAGGAAGCAATGCCCTCAGAAAGTGAGACGATCGGGAATGATCCGCTGCACAAAAAAGCCCGCAACGCTGGAGAGCCCGCTGACAGGACAGTGGCTCTGCGTCTGCTGCCCATGATATCTCCGGTCTGCACAGGGAATCCGGCAAGCATGATCGTGACTGTACAGCACCCGTGAATGCCTCAGGAAGCAATGAGCGCAACTTAGTCACGACTAAGTTGCAACTTAGTCTTAACTAAGTTGCGCACTGCGTGCATGCCGGCATGGAATGCAGCGGTAACAGGGGATTTGCGAATTCAGCCGGAAATACCGAACATCACGGGGTATATCTTCCGCAGCCGTTCGTGAGTGGCGGCTG
>JAGTUW010000353.1 GCA_018224345.1 Bacteroidota bacterium | reverse complement strand
TTCAACGAATACCGGAACAACGGAATTCTCGCCCACACCACTCTCTGATACACACGACACCGAATGTACAGGCTTCCCCGGTACCGATGGACCGGGGATTTTTTTCAGGCGGCCTCGAGAGAGAAAGAAAATGTGCTGCCTTCCCCGATCGCGGATTCTACCATCAATTTCTGTCCGTGCATGGCGATCATCTCACGACAGAGCAGCAATCCCAGACCAGTGCCCTTCTCCTTTTCAGTCCCCGGAAGACTGTGCAACTGCAAGCCATTGAACAGGGAGGACTGAATTTCTTCACTCATGCCCACGCCTGTGTCCCTGACGAGGACGGTGATCTGACCGGTCGTGTCATGAGTCTCCACCTCCATAGTGACATGGCCACCACGTGGCGTGTATTTGATAGCATTTGAAACCAGATTGCGCAGGACCGTCGATATCATGCGTTTATCCCCACAGACGTTGAGATCCTCGGGAATCAGATTTTCCAGTGTCAATTCCTTTCGCTTCGCCTGCATACCGACCACAGAGACGACATTGGTGGCGACTGCGTGCAGTGGAAAGGCCTGGGAATGGAAATGCACTGTGCCGAGCTGTATTCTCGACCAATCGAGCAGATTTTCGAGCAGGCCGTACACACTTTTGCTCGTTTGCCGCATTTCACGGAACAAGGGCTTGAGTTCTGCAATATCGAGTTCGTCCAGATGCTCGGTGACATAATCGGCAATGCTCATGAAACTGCCCAGAGGTCCACGCAGATCATGCGCAATAATGGAGAAGAGTTTATCCTTCTCGATGACCATCCGCGCCAGCTCCTCGCGGGAGCGCCGTAACTCGACGTGCACGTGCACGCGTTTGATCAACTCCCGCCTCTGAAACGGTTTCGTGATATAGTCGACGGCCCCGAGTTCGAAACCGCGGAGAATGTCCTCCTCCGCCGTCTTTGCCGTCAGAAATATTACGGGGATCTCCCGCGTTGCATCATCATCCTTGAGACGGCGACAGGTCTCGAAGCCGTCGAGCTCCGGCATCATGATATCGAGCAGAATAAGGTCGGGATGTACGTCATTGGTAATTTCCAGCGCTTGCTTTCCGCTGGTTACGGCAGAGACGTCATAGCCCGCTTCACGCAGAAAGCTACCGAGTATCTGGAGATTGCGTGCGACGTCATCGACGATCAGAATCAGGGGACGTTTTTCTTTCGTCATCTTCCTGTTGGGATGGTGAGATGTTCGTGTCTCCCCGGGAAAGCATGGCGAGAATCTCAGGGAATGCATCCAATGTAAGAGGCAGACGCTCCATATCAAAGCTGCGCACATCGCGCAGCAGTCGTTCACTCCATTCCATGAGGGGCGAAAACGTGGCGCGGTCGGCCACGGCATTCATATCACCGGCAAATTGCTCGATTTCATGCATGACATTTCTGCGTCGCAGCCGTTTCCAGCGCGGCAGCGCTTCTCTTGTCAGTGTATGATACAGGCCGGCGAGTTCCTCCGGGGGAAGTCCACCATCCAGAGACTCCACGGCAGAGCCAGCATCTTCGCCTGATCGATCGCTGTCCGTGGCATGCGTTTCCGCCGCTTCGTTCTCTTCACGGCTGGCGAGAAATTCCATTTCCATCGTATCGGCGACAATGGTCACGGCGGGAATCCGTACACGGAAACTGCTGCCGATGCCCAGTCGCGAGGAAAGCGTGATGCTGCCCCCCATCATCTGCACGAGACGCTGTGTGATTGCCAGCCCCAGCCCGCTGCCCTGGTACTCGATATTCCTTCCCTGCGTTCTCCCCTGCCGGAATGGTTCAAATACACGTTCCTGTTGCGATGGCGCAATACCGATACCGGTATCATTGATGACGATGGTCAGTGTGCAGCGGTCGGCTGCTTCAAGACTGCTTTTGACTTCCACGGAGATGTGCCCCTTTTCCGTGAATTTGACCGCGTTTCCGACCAGATTGAGAAGAATCTGCCGTAGGCGGGTCTCATCGAGATACAGCAGCGTATGGACCGAATCACTGATGCGCGCCTCGAACGTCAGATTTTTACGCTGCATCTGATATGCGAAGAGCTGGCGGATTTCATCGACGATACCGCGAATACTCGTCGGCCGGTACTCGAGTTCGAGTCTGCCTGCTTCGATTTTGGAGAGATCAAGTACGTCGTTGATCAATGTCAACAGGGTCTTTCCCGAGACCGTAATGGAGTTAAGGTATTCACGGAGTTCCTCCTCGTGAATTTTATCCTGCAGCAATTCTGCAAAACCCAGAATGGCATTCATCGGAGTGCGGATTTCGTGACTGATATGTGCAAGGAATTCGGACTTCGTCGCATTCGCGCGATACGCCTCGGCCTCGGCCTTCTTCCGTTCCTCGATCTCGGCGAGAAACGCGGCATTTGCATGCTGCAACTCACTGGTGCGATGCTCGACTTCGGTGGTCAACCGGCGCTCCTGTCGGCGAATACGTGTCATCCGTCGCCTGTATCCGAGAAAGACAAGCCCACCGATAAGCAGCAACATCAGAATGCGAAACCACCATGCCGCCCAGAACGGGGGCTCGACGATCAGCGTTACCGTCGCACCTGTTTCATTCCAGACCCCGTCGTTGTTTGAACCCTGGACGTGCAGATTGTACACTCCCGGACTCAAACCCGCGAAACTCAAATACCTCTCATTGCCCAGATCAATCCATTCATCGCCACGTCCCTCAATGCGATACCGATAACGGTTGTTCTCGGAACGGTAAAAACTGAGCGCGGCAAAAGTAAAGCTGATCGTACCGTCCCGATAGTCGAGTCTCACCGTATCCGGACCGACACCCATATTCCGCAACTCCACACTGCGGTTGCCCACGCGGACATCCGTCACGACAACAGGAGGTACCGTGGTGTTATGCGCAATGCGTTCAGGGATAAAGTAGGTCAGGCCACGGACGCCCCCGAAAAACAGTTCGCCGGCCGGACTCGCAAAATACGCTCCGTTGTTGAATTCATTTCCCTGCAATCCGTCTGGCACCTCGTACGTAGCGTCGACCCCACGTGACCTGTGAAAACGGGTCAGGCCACGATTCGTGCTCAACCAGAGATAGCCCGCA
>JAGTUW010000352.1 GCA_018224345.1 Bacteroidota bacterium | reverse complement strand
TATTTCCGTATTATTCACCTGACAGCGGGAGAGGACAATGAACAATTCCTTTCCGGGTCGCACGGGACCGGCGTCCCAGAACGGATCTCGGAGTTGCTTCAGCGGGGTAGCTACAGGGAGTGGGCAAAGGTATTGCCGGAGCAGTCGGATTACAAGAAGCATCAGGTGGACCTCGCCGGTCCTGCATTGCCACTGGGTGTGTACATGTTGCTGATGTCGCCGTACGAGGATTTCCGGATCGAGCAGACAACCATTGCCTACACCTTTCTGAGAATCACCCGTCTCAGTCTGCAGAGTCTCGATACACAGCAGGGAAGCGCCCGTTTCTGGGTGACCGATGCCATCGGTGGCGCTCCGCTCCCGGACGTGCATGTGCGTATGTTCACCCATGAGTGGAATCCATCCACCTATCAGACTGCGCTTGTGGAAGCGGCTTCGACACGGACGGACAGCAACGGTCTGTTTGTGCTCTCAGCCGGGCGCTTTCGTCGCGGTGTTTCGTTCCGGCTTTCGCATGCCGGGGATACGCTCACCGTACTCAATACCTACAGCGCCTATGCCCGTGGACCGGAACGAACACAGCGTCGTACCATGCTGTTCACCGACCGCTCGATGTATCGTCCCGGTCAGACGGTGTATCTCAAGGGTATCGTCATGGAGGGCAACAGTGAGAAAGCCGATTATGCCGTCGTCAAAAATGTGACGACCGAAGTGGAATTCCGTGACGCAAACAATCAGCGCATTCATTCGGTCGAGGTGCGCACGAATGAGTACGGTTCGTTTCACACTTCCTTCACCGTCCCTTCCGGTGTGTTGACAGGGATGATGTCCATCCGCAACGCCTGGGGGTCGACATCCGTCCGTGTGGAGGAATACCGGAGACCGAAATTCGAGGTGTTGTTCAAACCCGTAGAGGGCGAATACAGACTCGATGGCAATGTAACGGTGCATGGAGAGGCGAAGGCCTATGCGGGGTCGAATATCGATGGTGCGACAGTACAATGGCGTGTCGTGCGGCGTGTGCGTTTCCCGTACTGGTTCCGCTGGTGGATACCGATGCCACAGGGCAGTGAACGGGAAATCGCGCATGGACAATCGACGACGGATGCCGACGGTGGTTTTACGGTGACATTCACCGCCCTGCCTGATCGCAGCGTGGATCCGGAGACCTTGCCGGTGTTCACTTACGAGGTAACGGCGGATGTCACCGATATCAACGGAGAGACGCACAGCGCCAACACCTCCGTGCAGGCAGGATACACCTCGATAGAACTCTCGATCGATGTCGCCGAGACGATAGACGCGACCTTGGGAGAAACGGTGCGTCTTTCCGCACGCAATCTCGGCGGACAGCCCATGCAGCTGCGCGGGACAGTCCGTGTCGATGAGTTGCGTTCCCCCGACCGGGTGCTCCGGTCGCGCGTGTTGCCGCAACCCGACAGTTGGGTCATGACGAAAGAGGAATTCACGCGCTCTTTTCCGCATGACGTGTATCGTGACGAACACCAGGCCGGGACCTGGCCGGTGCGCCGTACAGTGACCGAAGGTGAATTCAATACCGGTGAGGACGGCAGCGATTCGCTCGCCCTTCGGTCGTTGGCGGCTGGCAGCTATCGCATCACCATGCATGCAAAAGATCCCGGAGGAAGGGATCTGGAAGTCCGTAAGATTGTCACCGTGTATGAACCCGGCGCAGGAGTGCCGTCGCAACAGACTGATTTCTTCGTCGACCGGAAGACCACGGTGGAACCCGGTGATGAGGCGCGCTTTTATTTCGGAAGCGCTTATGACGATGTGCATGTGCTTTCACGCATGGAGCATCGTGCGACGGACTCCCGGGAGCAGTGGCGGAAAACCGATGGGAAGCAGCTTGCATATCGGTACGCAGCGGAGGAAAAGCATCGCGGCGGTTTTACCGTGCAACTCTATTTTGTCAAGCAATACCGCCTGTATCAGAAGAGCGTGTTCATTGCCGTGCCGTGGACGAACAAGGATCTGCAGATCGAGACGGCGACATTCCGCGACAAACTGCGTCCGGGACAGCAGGAGGAATGGCGTATCACGATCAAGGGTCCACAGCGCGACCGTGTCACGGCCGAGGCCCTTGCTGCGATGTACGATGCATCGCTTGACGCCATCTACATGCAGCAGTGGCCCCTGTTCTCCTGGCCGACATACGGTTCGTGGTCGCGTTTCTCGAATTACGGTTTCGGAAGCAACAGTGCCCGCATGTATGTCGAGTCCTGGAATCCCTCTGTCGGGGGACACAGGCAGGAGTATGATCGTCTGAATCTGTTTCTGCTCGAGCGGTACGGATCCTATTACGGCTATGGTCGCATGCAACGCAGTATGACCGGCCGTGACAGCGACATGAATATGATGATGGCGATGGAGGCGCCCGCCGCGGCAGATGGTGAAGGAATGGTCGCGGAAGAGGTGTCGGAAGGAGAGGTGGCGAAATCGAAACGTGCCGACATATCGGACGATGCCGGCGAGTCGCAGGAGACCGTTTCCACCGAGGGACTCGATGCGGTGAAGACACGGACGAACTTCAATGAAACGGCGTTCTTTTATCCGGATCTGATGACAGATACCGAAGGCAACATCGTGCTGCGCTTCACGGCGCCCGAGGCCTTGACCCGCTGGAAACTGCGCCTCTTCGCCCATACGCCGGATCTGAAAACGGGCTATCTCGAAAAGACAACGGTCACGCAGAAGGAATTGATGGTCATGCCGAACATGCCGCGCTTTCTGCGCAACGGTGACGACATCGTTCTGATGACGCGCATCAGCAATCTCTCGGAGGAGACACTCAGTGGACAGGTGCGTCTGCAACTCTTCGATGCTGTCAGCATGCAGCCGCTGGACGAGCGTTTCGGTCTGCACGACGCGGTGCGTTCCTTTACCGCGGAGCAGGGCAGGGGTGCGACGGCACACTGGAAAGTGCAGGTACCCGAAGATGTCTCGGCTGTCGTGTACCGCATCGTCGCACAGGCCGGTGACTATTCCGATGGCGAGGAAATGGCATTGCCCGTGCTCCCGAACCGTATGCTCGTCACCGAGACTCTGCCCCTGAACATCCGTGGTGGTGAAACAAAGACCTTCACCTTTGACAAGCTGCTGGCATCGGGGTCGTCGACGACTCTGCGTCAGCATCAACTTACGCTGGAGATGACATCCCAGCCCGCGTGGTACGCAGTGCAGGCTTTGCCCTATCTGATGGAGTATCCCTACGACTGCTCCGAACAGATTTTCAATCGTTTCTATGCCAACAGCATCGCCGGACACATCGCACAGAGCAATCCCCGGATCAGGCGTGTGTTCGAGCAATGGAGGAACACCGATGCCCTGCTGTCGAATCTGCAGAAAAACGAGGATCTGAAAATGCTTCTCCTGGAGGAAACTCCCTGGGTGCTGCAGGGGAAGGACGAGACGGAACGCAAGAAGCGCATTGCACTGCTCTTCGATCTCAACACCATGGGCAACAACCTCGATGCCGCATTGCGTAAACTCGAAAAGGCCCAGTCGAGCAATGGCGGCTGGCCCTGGTTCCCCGGTATGCCTGAGGGCAGGTACATCACGCAGTATATTGTTGCCGGATTCGGACATCTCGATGCATTGGGTGTGACGGCACGTGATGAGCGTGTCAGCCGCATGCTGCGTCGCGCGGTGCAATTCATCGACGAACGCATGAATGCGGATTATCAGGAACTCAAGCGGCGCGAGGGCGGAAACTTCGATGAAGAGAAAGATTATCTTTCATATCTGTCGGTGCAGTATCTGTATGCGCGCAGTTATTTCCCGGCACAACAGCTTCCTGACCAGTATCAGGAGGCAATGGAGTTCTGGCGCGGCCAGGCACGCAAATGGTGGGTGCGTCGCGGCTTCATGCTGCAGGGACAAATCGCCCTGGCGCTGCATCGTTCCGGCGACAGCGAGGTGCCGCGCGTAGTCGTGCGTTCCCTTACCGAACGCGCGTTGCAAAGCGATGAAATGGGCATGTACTGGAAATACGATCGCGGATGGTATTGGCACCAGGCCCCGATAGAAACACAGGCGTTGCTCATCGAGGTGTATGACGAAGTGGCGGATGACATGGCGTCCGTCGAGGAGATGAAGATCTGGCTGCTCAAACAGAAGCAGGTGCAGGATTGGGGCAGCACCGTGGCGACTGCAGAGGCCTGCTATGCCTTGCTGCGTCGCGGCAGTGATCTGCTTGCTTCCGACAAGCTTGTGGAAGTGCGCATGGGTGGGGAACGTATCGATCCGAAGGCCATGGGCGCCGCTGTCGAGGCCGGGACGGGCTACTATCGTGTCGACTGGCGTGGCGGGGATATCCGTCCGGAACAGGGGACAGTCATCGTCAGAAAGGAAGATCAGGGAATCGCCTGGGGCGCGGTGTACTGGCAGTACTTCGAACAGCTTGACAGGATCACGCCGGCCTCATCGCCACTGAAGATCGAGAAAGCGCTGTTTCTGCGCCGCAACACAGAACAGGGTCAGGTGCTGAAAGACATTACGCCGGAGAACGCTCTCGGCGTGGGAGATGTCGTCACGGCCCGTATCACCATACGCGTTGACCGTGACATGGAATATGTGCATCTCAAGGATATGCGCGGCTCCGGTTTCGAGTTGATCAACCAGTTGTCCGGATATCAGTGGAAGGGCGGTCTCGGATATTACGAAGCGCCGAAGGACGCGTCGGTCAATTTCTTTTTCCACCGCCTCCGGAAGGGCGTCCATGTGTTCGAGTATCCTCTGCGTGTCTCGCATGCCGGTCGCTTTTCCAACGGTATCTCGTCGATACAGTGCATGTACGCTCCGGAATTTGC
>JAGTUW010000351.1 GCA_018224345.1 Bacteroidota bacterium | reverse complement strand
GGTAATTATGGAGAATCGGACAAGAAAGACTTCGTAACGTATTCTCCATCATCAGAAAAACAAGTGTTCATGACCGATAAGCTTTACCCCGGAAATAACTTAACGGTGGCAGTCGTTTTTGATAAAGATGTCATGTCCGAAATTCCTTTCACAACAGAAATGATCTACTTCTTTCGTGATAATTCATTATTAATAATAGGTGTTCTAGGGTTTATCATCACATTTATTATCAACCTAATCCTTTGGATGAAGTACGGAAAAGATCCTAAAAAAGGGACTATTATTCCACAATACTATGCCCCGGAGGGCTGGAGTCCTGCAGAAGTCCTGTATTTAATGAATAATGGGGAAGAAGACGACAATATGTTTGCGGCTCAATTATTACAGTTAGCAGTAAAAGGTCACATTAAAATAGACAAAAAAGATTCAAAGAGCGGAAAAGACATTTTCGTAATTAGTCACGCAGATAATTCCTCCAATAAGCAACCTTTAACAGAACTGGAAAAAGGTTTTTTCGACATGCTTCTGGGTAATAAAGCCTATACGATTATTCGGGAGAAGTATAACCCCCGGGTTTCCCTGGCCAATCGATTTTTGTTAAGTAGAATAGAAAAAAAACAAGCTGGCGTTTATTTTAGAAAAAACAAACGTCTTTTTCTAGCACAGTATCTTGCCCCGATTGCTACTATCATAACAATGATTGCAACTCATAATTATTATGAAGGCATTGGATTTTTAATTCCGATTACTGCAGCACTCATGATAATTATGAATCTAATCTTCAAACGACTTTTCTATCAACCTACATTGAAGGGAAGAAAAATGCTGGATCATATTCTTGGGCTGAAACGATATATAAAATATGCGGACGAACTTCGGATCAAAGCGACCAACAAACCCGACATGAATTTCGATTTCTTTGAGCGAAACCTACCTTATGCTGTCGCGTTTGGAAAAGCTGATGAATGGGGCGAAAAATTCTCCGGCGATGTCGCCTTCCCGAAAGTCCTCCGCCGTCAGCAGTGTCCCGGATGTACGTTCCACATTTCTTCGAAAGCGACTGCGCAAGGTCACGGAAAAGAGCGAAGGGACACGGGAGATGCCGGCATCGTTGAGCAGGTAGGCAAGACCACGACACTGCTCCATAGTCAGATTGGTCTGCATGAATTCCAGGCCGGCACGGAGCAGGAGATCACCTGTGGCACCTTCCAACAGGGGAAGCAGTCGAAGCATCGCAGAACGAATGAACAGCGCCTGCTTATAACTACGACTGTGATCACCGTATTGATAGCCTCTGCGAGAACGCAAGGACTGCAATTCCGCACCGGGGTTGTCGTAACCGAGTAGTTGCAGTATTCCGATTGCATCCGAAAAGCCGATTTCTATAAAAAACGGGATACTGTCTCTTCGACACATCCGCGCTATGCGTGTGCGCAATTCTGTCCGTCCCCTTGCAGAGCGTACATTGGCAATAATATTCGAAGCGTCGTTCTTATAGCCCAGATCCGAGTATGTGCCTCGCGGGATCCCGGTGATTTCGATCCGCGGTTCATCGACATCGATCGTTAACAGATGTAATGCATCCGCCCGCCCTCGCGAATCTCCGAGACGACTGTCCAGGCCAATCAGCAGAATGTCCAGCGTCCGGCGAGAGTGCTGCAATGCGACCAGTGGCGAAGCGCTGTCATGCTCATGCGGAAAGAGAGCAGTTTCCATAGGGACTTGCAGTGGTGCGATACCGGAAAGCGCGGTATCAAGAATGCCGGCCGGCGTGCGGGACTGCTTGCGGGAACGATATTGAAGAGCGAGGGACTCGACACGTGACGTGGCCGCAGGTAATGAGGAAGAACGTTTGGATTGCGACACCAGAGCAGAAGGCCGGTCACTCAGCAACCGTAGTGCGGCATCCCTTGAGTGAGTACGGAACTCCGGGTACAGTTCCGCATGCGCGGCGTTGATCGATATGGCCGCAAAACCAGCAATCTGCTGCATTGCCTGTCGGCCCATCTCCGCCGGTTCCGGCGTCGCATACTTCATAGGCCCATAACGGGATAACATTATCCACATACAAAGAAATATCCCGACGAACGTGGCAGCCAATGCGGCACGACGGCGCAACCGCCGCGTACGCTGTCTGCGTAACAGGTACTGTCGATGACGTTCGAATGTGTTCATACGAATGATGATGCGGTGTGGGCCGCTGCATGCGAAAAGAAAACACTACTCTGTGGTGTAGTATACGATTTTCTGACCGATTTGCAGAACATCGCCGACTTCATTCCACTCCGTCAGTTTGGAGACGGGAACGCCAAGCTTGCGCGAAATCCCGTACAATGTCTCCCCTCGCTCAACAACGTATTCGTGACGGACACCGATCTCGATGTTCGCCTCCAATCTGACCTCGTCAGTGGCAGCTTTCCCTTCAATTCTCTTCTCCGCACCGCCATGTAACGTTCCGGAAGCCGGACGATCTTTCGTTTCCCTCGTCGTATCGGCTTTGCCGACACTGATGACCTGCGGTTTCGAAACAGACCTCTCCACGGATCCTTGAGTGTGTGCAGATTGCGAATCTGGCGTGCCAGCGTGTTTCGATGGCGTGCCAGCGTGTTTCGATGGCGTGCCAGCGTGTTTCGATGGCGTGCCAGCGGGACTTGCACCGGTGGCAGGAATGATAATGAGCCGTTGGCCCTTGCGGATGGATGACGAGGAGAGCCCATTCATTTCCTGCAGCTCTTCGACAGTCATACCAGCGGCTCGTGCGATACGATACAGATTGTCTCCCGGCCGCACTGTGTACACACCGTCATCCAGGTGCAGATCAATGTCTGCGGGCTTGCGCGCTACAGCGTCCGTCCCTGCATCCGTTGCAATCTGTGGATCCGACCCTGCCTGCCCCTGCACTGCCTGAGTCTTCTTCACTGCCGTAGTATTCTCTATTGACTGACTCTTTGCCGTTTCCGGAGCCTTTGCCGTTTCCGGAGCCTTTGCCGTTTCCGGAGCCTTTGCCGTTTCCGGAGCCTTTGCCGTTTCCGGAGCCTTTGCCGTTTCCGGAGCCTTCGCTGTTTCCGGAGCCTTCGCCGTTTCCGGAGCCTTCGCCGTTTCCGGAGCCTTTGCCGTTTCCGGAGCCTTTGCCGTTTCCGGAGCCTTTGTCTTCTTCGCTGAAGAGGAGCCCTTTGAAGACAGAGCGTCACGACGAATAATCAATTGCTGACCGATGCGAAGTCCGTGATCGGTCAGCGCATTCCATTCCATTACCTGCTCGACCGTCACTCCATGCGTGGTGGCGATACGGTAGAGCGTCTCGCCCTTGCCGACAGTATATAACGAATCATCCGGGACTGTAGAAGGCGCAGCGGACTTCGCAGCGTTTCGCAGAGAAATGCTGGAGGAGGAAAGCGCGGGATCTTGCGGTTTCTTGTTGTGGGCAGTGGCCAGTTTGCCGACCGCTTTATCTTTATCTGTCTGGTTATCAGACAGTACGCTGCGTTGCTTTGTTGTTCCGTCAGATTGCGCATTCGCATGCCCTTCGCTGGAATGCAGTGTCAGCGTACTTCCGCTGATGATGTTCGTGTTTTTCAGATCATTCCATTCCATAATATTCTGTATCGTCACATTGAACGCTCTGGCGATCCCTGCAAGTGTCTCTCCCCTCTGCACGGTGTACACCATTGGAATTGTGCTGGCAGCGGAAGTGATACCACGGCGGTCACGTGTCGCGAGTGTCGTACTGCGTTGGGCGCCTGCCGTTCCCGTCGTGACGGATGTCCCCGCTGCATCGTAGGAAGTTACGCTGTCGGAGCGCGATCCGTCGGCAAGCAGTGGCATAGCACCCGGCAGCGGCTGATCCTCGCGTACCCAGACATCGATCACACTGCCTGCGACGAGACGGTCGTCCGGCTTCATACTGTTCCAGGTCATCAGATCCGAGACCGTCACACCGAAGTTGTGGGCGATACCACCGAGCGTCATACCCTGATCAACATTGATCGCGAGTTTGCGACGACCCTTCGTCCGCGAAGCAGGATCTTTTTCGCTGTCAGGATTCGCGACATTGTCCAGCGCAACTTTATATGCGGTTGTCGTGGTAACCTCTTTTTTCGGGATACGCAAGAGTTCACCGACACGCAGGTGGCGGGCACTGCTGAGTTCATTGAGTTTCACGATCTGTCCGACGGTCACATTGTACCGTTTGGCGAGCTTGTAGAGACTCTCACCGCGCTTGACCTTGTGATCGACGATTACGGTTTCAGTCGTATGGCGCACCTCTACGTTTCCGATGTTTGATGCGAAGGTCTGGCTGCGACCTCTGGGTATACGCAGTTCGAATGGACGCGGCGGTGTCATCGGTTGAAGGAGTGTAGGATTGAGCGTCTTCAAATCCTCAACCTCACAGCCGGCAACGAGGGCGAGATCCTTTAAAAGGTAGGGTTTGTCGGTTGTCACAAGATCATATTCGAGGGGGCGCTGTGTCGGAACCACATGCAAATCGTACTCTTTGAGATCAAGCGCGATAATCGCGGTCGCGATAAAGCGCGGGACATAGTTCTGTGTCTCGCGTGGCAGGAACCCGCGGATGTCCCAATACGATGGATTCTCCTTTCCCGATTTCCTGATCACCCGGCTGATGCGTCCCGGACCCGCGTTATAGGCGGCGAGTGCGAGATGCCAATCACCGAAACGGTTATATAGATCCCGCAGGTGTCGGGCTGCCGCGCGTGTCGCCCGTTCCGGATCGCAGCGGTCGTCGGTGTGCCAATCCCCTCTCAACCCGTACATCTCTCCGGTGGATTTGAGGAACTGCCACAGCCCTACGCAAGCTGCCCAGGAGCGAGCGGTGGGATTGACTCCACTTTCTATCATTGTCAGGTAGATAATTTCATCCGGGAGGCCTTCCTCCTTCAATATTGGCTGCATCACGGGGAAATATCGTCCCGAACGTTCGAGCCACTTGACGAAATGCTTGCGCATTTTCGTGGTAAAGTAAATAATATTTTTTTCCACCTCGCTGTTGAGCGGCAGTGGAATCGTGGTCGGAGGCGGCTCCTTGAAGGAAAGGGTGGTCAGATCCATCGCATCGGACTCAACGGCCTCATCGGTGATAGCGGCAAGCGCAGAGGCGGGGATGTCGAGTTCCGATGCCTCGATACTGGCCGCTGTGGCGCGGTACAATGCGCGCAATCTCAGGGAGAGATCGTCATACATCTCGTCAAGCTCGATATCAGGCAGATAACTGGCTCGGTCCAGCTTGTCCGACGCCAGGAGACACTGATCGACCGTCGTACTGGTGTCTCCGTTTTCCAACGCCTTCGATGCGAGCACAATATGCAGGCGCGCACGGTCGAGCAACGGTTCCTTTTCCTCGGCGAGCACCTCGTGCACGGCAGGTGTTTCATCTATATCAAGCAAGGGACGTGGCAGAAATGGTTCACCCCGGCCGGGCAGGAGGGTATCGATGGCGGGTGCTCCCCCGGTCTCAACCGCGGCCAGATCTTCCTCCTTCGTCAGTTCCTGTTGCGAGGAACAGGAGGAAAGCAGCGCGACGGCACAGGCTGTGACGAAAATCGGGAACATCCCTCTTACTCTGAACACATCAATCATAAACATACAACCTCGAAGCGTATGGATGGAAGACTTGTCACGACGGGATACATAGCGCGACAGAGAGATCATCCGGCGTTGTTCACCGAATCCGAACTTATAGGAAACCTACGAATGAATCTTCACAAAATCAATGAAATGATTTCCGTAAATCATTGTCATTACAGAGGAGTTGTAACAGCGGGAGCCAGCAATTGATCGACATGGCCTGCCGTAGGCGTCGGTCCAGCCGGCACCTGTGGCGGTATTTTCTCGAAGATGAAAATACCGAAGGTGCGGTCCGGATCAACCCACTCTCCATGGAAATGGTACTCGGGATTCTCCTCGAAAAATTCGAGAGGGACGTCTCCACCGAACTGATTAAAGCCGTAATGACTTTCCCAGACAATGACCGAACCCGGTTCAGCCTCGCGCAGCGTTGACAGATGAAGGCCGTAGTCACGCTCTGTGTCGTAGATGTCGATATCGGTAAAGTAACGGAACAGCACATGATTGCAGTACAGGGGGCGATTCTGAAATTCTTCCGGCTGTGAGAGATACCACTCCGCCGCCTGTTTCACCAGCTGCGCCTCCACATCGAGTGTCCGCGGCTTTTCCGCATACACAGTGAAGCCGACCAACGTAACGACGAACAATACAGTCATCATCTTCGGTGTCAGTAACCGCGCCGAAGCATAGGCGGCGTAGACGGCGAGCACGCCGAGAATCACGAGGACATGATCAAAACGTGGTGCGTCGATGAGGATGATGCCATTGGTTTCCCGCGAAAGAAAGAGAAATGCAAGAAGAGTGAATGTAATGAGAATCGCATAATTGATCGCGGGCCGCCGGTTGAGGAACATCGCGTTGGCGCCCATAGCGGCGTATATAGCCGTCAATGGCGCTATTGAGAGCATGTAGCGCCAGTGCCCCGGATTCGCACCGAAATCAGGGAGATCCCAGGCGGAGAATACGGCCCAGGCGAACATGATCGTAAAGGTAAAAAAGAAAAAGCCGTGCTTGCCGATCTGCTCCTTTATCCGATCAGGCGGAAAAAACTGCTTCCAGTATCCAAGAACGAGCAAGGGGAGGACGATCGGGCCCACCATATAAATGTACGTTTCGAAATAATGCCAGAACGGTTTGTGAGGAACTTCGACACCAAGTCCTATGCGCTGCATGTCGTCGAGCAACCACATGATGTTTCCGGTATGCATCCAGCCGATCAACGCCAACAGCACCGGCATCCACCCCAGCGCGATGAACGGCAGCCATTTCTTCCGCAGAAGGAAAAGTACACCCAGTCCGATAGTGACCAGTGCGAACTCCTGCCGTATCGAGAACACATAACTGGAGGCGAGTGCCGCCCAGAGCCAGCGCTCGTTATAATAGAAATAGAGTGAAAGCACGATGAAGAGTGCCGCGGTGATCTCGGAGTAGCTCCGGAAAGAAATTTGCAGATACAGCGGTTGCGCGGCCAGGAACAACGCAGCGAGCGAGGAGTTGCGTATGTTCATCGCCCGGCCAAGTTTGTAGGTCATTACCACGGTCAATGCGGCGATAAGAGAATGTGCCAGCGTGACGCCGACAGACCCGAACAATCCCGGGAGAACGAGCAGAATTTTCCAGCCCGGTTTCGGCTGATTGCCCATGATGCTGAAGGGGTCTCCCCAGAATTGACGGATATTCCTGTAATGTCCGATTTCATCATCCTGGTAGAAGCCCGTCGACCCCTGGCTGAACCAATAGTAAAGCAACACCAGTATCGGGACAAGGTACCAGATGTACTTGTCTGCAAAGTCATCAAAATTGAATGCAGTCGGGTCCGCAGTTCTTATTCTCGCCCCGCTTCCAATATTTTTCCTCTTTCTTTTCGCCATATCAATCCGCTCCGGCCTTGTCCACACTCCGTTGGTACAGTTTTTCGATTCCCTCAACCATGAACTCCCAGGAATACTTTTTCTTCTCCTCCATCACCCCGGCACGAAACTCATCGAATTGCCGCTGTTCGAAAAAAGCAGTGACCGCGTCAGCGAGAGCAGCCGGTTGCAACGGCGGCACAATACGCCCCGTACGTCCGTCAAGCACTACTTCACTGAGTCCGCCTACATCGGTGGCGATCACCGGCCGGTGCACATTGTAGGCGATCTGCACAATACCGCTCTGCGTGGCTGTCTTGTACGGCAGGGTCAGAACATCTGCTGCTGAGACATACACGCCGACGTCCTCATTCGGGACATAGTCCGAGTGAAACAGCACCGCATCCTCAATACCCAGCCGCCGCACCTGTTCCCGGTATTGCTGCTCGTTGTTGTAAAACTCACCAACCACCAGCAATTTCACAGGCATGCGTTCGAGGATCGCGGGCATGGCATCGAGCAGGACATCCAAACCCTTGTATTCCCTCACATACCCGAAGAACAGCAGGACGTGATCATCTTCCCGTAATTGCATCGACGCATCGATGGCGGCCAGCTTCTGTCTCGCCTCCGCGCGTTCAATTTCGTCGCCGAAAATCTCATATACGGGATGCGGGAGCCATGCGAGCATGGGGTCCTTGTGCCAGAGCCGCAAGTCACGCTCGACGGCGCGGGACTGTACGACATAGGCATCGATGAAGCGGAAGGCAAAACGCGTCAGCAGTTTGTCGCCAGGCCTTCGTTCGTGGGGTATGACGTTGTCACAGATGAACATGGTACGCGTTTTGCGTCTCCAGCGTGCAATCGCCGCGATCACGCCGTATGACGGTGCAAAAAAGGGCATCCAGAATTTAAAAATAATAAGATCCGCATGCAGAGCGCGTACACGAACGCCTGCACGAACCCAGTTGAACGGATTGATGGAGTCAATCCATTGCACGCTTTCCACCGGGATACCGGCATCTCCCTGTTCCTCCTGAGATTTGCCGGGGAAAAGCAATTTCGGATATTGCCGCGAAAAGGTAACAACCCGGACATCATGACGCCGGGAAAGATATTTCCACAGAAGTCCGACATAATGGGCAATGCCTCCGCGGAGCGGGTAGGCTGTTCCGACGAGCACGATCCTCATCGCGGATCACTGCTCCCGCCCGCACTGGGCCGTTGGATATCGTCATCGTGCAATGCACGCGTTACAGCATCGAATACGTGGTCAACCGCGAGGTGCTCCATACAGCGGTATTCCTCATTCCTGCAGGTGGGCTGAAAAAAACACGTACAGGGTTTCGAGGGCTCAAGAATTTCACCGCGGCCGTAGAGTTCAAATTCGTGTGGGTTAAAGATATTGTTGAAGAGAATCAGGGGTTTTTTCAGCCCTATTGCCAGATGCATCGCCATGGTCACAGCGGAGACGATCACGTCACAGCGGTCCATGAGGCCAATGAACTCCCGAAGGGAAAAATGGCCGAGATACAGGCCTCCGGACGCGGCCGCCAGAGCCCGGTTTTTTTCATCCTCCTGTTCCCCACCGAGGAAAAGTGCTTGACACCCCGCATCGCGCAGGCGTTCGGCCAGCCCGATCCAGGAAGTGTCCGGCCAGAGCCGGCTGGTCCATCTGCCACCACAGCCAGTATTCAGACCAATAATGGGGCGTTGCTCATCGACGGCGACGTTGCGGCGTTCGGCTACGCCGGCAAGGTCGAAACGTTCCTCCACGTCGAGCACATACTCCTCGCCCTGCCAATCGTAGCCGCAGATTTCGAAAATCTCATGAAGGTAATGCTTTGTATTGGCCTTGTTGACATCGTCGAAAATGCCTGTAAGAAATTTGTGTTCTGCATCGGCATCAATCGGTCCGCAAATACCGTCGCGCAGGGTGAAGCCCTTTTTCGTATCGGCATGCAGCATGTCGGTCAGGGCGCAGGCTTCTCTGTCTTTGTCAAGATTGATCAACAGATCGAAGTGTATCGCCGAGAGAGAGAGTACCGCAGCGGTGCCGAAGCGCAGCTTGATATCCACTTCCGCAGGTAACACGTCCGGGGTAAGAGTCAGCCACCAGATGCGTGCTGAGGGGAACTCCTTTCGAAGACGCGCAAACAGCGGGGTCGTACGAATCACATCACCGATCGCCCCGAGTTTGATAATAAGAATATTGCGATCGGTTGGGTCGTAATGCGGACAATCCGCACAGTGGACGCCTTCGCGTTTATGCGGTCTGCATGGAATATCGCCCCGGAAGTGCCGGCAATCGGCTCTGTACAACGTCGTATCTGTCATGGTGTCCATAGTGATGTGCGTATTCCTGTTGTGACGTTTCCGTTCCGTCGTACGAATCGGACAACCGGTTCCGCATTGTTAATCGAGCAATTCGCTGATGCCGTAGTCACTCGCGTTGGCATCGGATTTCGTGATCATTTCGGCGAGCAGGCCGGTTGATATCAACTGAATTCCCAGCAACATCAGCAACACGCCGAGCAGCAGCATGGGACGGTCGCCGACCGGGTGTCCTGACATCCACTCGATAGTCATCCAGGAGTTGATCAGCACCCCGGCCAGCAGCATGATACCACCGAGGGTCCCGAACACGTGCAGCGGACGCTGCGTGTAGCGCGAGGTGAACAGCACGGTCAACAGGTCGAGAAAACCCTTGAAAAACCGGCTGAGACCGAATTTCGTTTGACCGTATTTTCGCGGATGGTGCTGGACGATCAGTTCCGTAACGGTGAAGCCGGCCATTTTTGCGAGAACGGGAATGTAGCGATGCATTTCACCATAAATATTCACGGCCTTTACCACTTCCCGTCGATAGGCCTTCAGGCCGCAATTGAAATCGTGAATGCGTATCCCCGAGAGCAGGCCGGTCACGAAATTGAAAAATTTCGAGGGGATGGTTTTCGAAATCGGGTCGAAGCGCTTTTTTTTCCATCCCGACACCATATCCCATCCCTCATCGATTTTCGCGATCAGACCCGGGATTTCGGCGGGGTCGTCCTGCAGATCGGCATCCATCGTGATCACATATTTTCCATGTGCCTGTTCGAAGCCGACAGCCAGAGCAGCGGATTTTCCGTAATTCCGCCGGAAGCGCACAACTTTGAATCGTGGGTCGCTGTCATGGATTTCGCGCAACACCGACGGTGTGCCGTCATTCGAACCGTCGTCAATGAACCAGACTTCCCAGAGAGGCGTGATCGCCGAAAGCACATCCCGCAAACGCGACGCCAGTTCGGGGAGGGATTCCTTTTCATTGTAGGACGGAATGACGACGGAGACATCGACATCCTTCTGTTCTTTCCGCGATTCGTTCTGCGTTGTCTTTGTACTCTGCTCGTTGATCTGCAATGTATTGCCGAAATGGTATAAAAAATGAAAAATATCAGGATAGAAGGTGAGATGCAATGTACAGAATGTGTTACCTTTCGTGATTGCAGCGGGAGTGCGAATACAGAGGCGCACTTCGCACTTCCCGAACACGCGATTTTTTCTCGGGCAACCGGGGAATCGCTCTTACACACGGCTGTCTCTTTTCAGGCTCATGTGGTATCTGTTCTACAATCTGCTTATCCTTCCGCCGCTCTGGCTTGCATTCCGGATTCTGTGGCTTTTCAACCGTAAGGTGCGTCGCGGCATGCGTGGTCGTCATTTCTCATTGCAGCGTCTTCGTGTCTTCATCCGCAATAATCCCGGCAGTCGCCGGCTCTGGGTGCATGCATCCTCGATGGGAGAATTCGAGCAGGCCAAACCCATCATAGAGGCCCTGCGTGAATGTGATCCCGAACTCGTCATCATCGCATCGTTTTTTTCCCCGTCGGGATACGAAAACAATCAGCGTTACCGTCCCGTCGACGCCGTCGTCTATCTCCCGTTCGATTCTTCCGGCAATGCGCGACGTTTCCTTGCATTGATGCAGCCCACCGCCGCGGTCTTCATCCGCTATGACGTCTGGCCGAATCATATATGGGCCTGCCGGCGTATGGGCATTCCCGTCATGCTGGCAAACGCAACGCTCCGTGAACATTCCGGGCGCTTGTTACCGGTACTGCGCGGGCTTCACCGACACGTCTACGGCAGCATGCACACTATACTCACCGTGTCGGATGAGGATGCCCGGGCGTTTCGTTCACTCCGAACGGAGGGCCCCCACATAGAGGTCGTAGGCGATACGCGATACGACCGGGTCACGGGAAAGGCAGCGCTTTCCCGTCGCCGTCTTCTGATTCCGGAACATATTCTCGGTGGAAAGCACGTTATCGTCGCGGGGAGCAGTTGGCCCGAGGATGAAGAAATGCTGTTGCCCGCTCTTCTGAGCCTGCTTGAGCATGACCCGCGACTGCTCTGCATCCTGGTTCCCCACGAACCGACTCTTGACCATCTCGAGGATCTCGAATACAGACTCAACGGGGATGTATCGTCTCTTCGATTTTCCTACCTGCAGTCCTGGAACGGTGAACGCGTACTGATCGTCGACAGCATCGGCATACTGCTGCCGCTCTATGCTGTTGCAGATGTGGCCTTCGTCGGGGGAGGATTCAAGAGCAACGTCCACAACACGCTTGAACCAGCAGCGTATGGTATTCCGGTGCTCTACGGCCCGAAAATCGGCAACAGCCGCGAAGCGAAACATCTTGCAGAGGCGGGTGGCGGCTTTATCGTGCGATCAAGCGACGAGGTCCTCGATACGCTGCAGACGTTGCTTGCCGACGACGGGAAACGCCACAAAGCCGGTGCCGCCGCCGGGCACTTCGTCAGTGAGCGTTCCGGCTCCACCGCTCACATTCTCACGCACCTGCTCCCCATGCTCGCACGGACATGAATTGTAACGTTCTTATACTTCCCCGCGTTTGGCCTCATTCCACCAGACATCCATTTCCTCCAATGTCGCTTCCTCCGGTTTCCTGCCCTCATCACGCAGCCGGCGTTCGACATAGCGGAAGCGGCGGTCGAATTTGTCTATGGTGCGGCGCAATGCATCCTCCGGATTCACTTTAATGAAGCGCGAATAATTTACCAAAGAGAAGAGAAGATCACCGATTTCCTCTTCCATATCATCGCCGTTACGACGCTGCACAGCGTCATGCAGTTCCTCGAGTTCCTCCCGGACTTTCTCCCACACTTGATCGTGATGCTCCCAATCGAAACCGATTTTCGAGGCCTTGTCCTGCATGCGATATGCCTTGAGCAATGCCGGCAATGAGCGGGGCACACCGTCAATTACCGAATCGCGCCCTTCATCCATCTTGATCTGCTCCCAGTTCCTCATCACCTGCGAGGAATTCTCCACGTGCGTGTCGGAGAAAATATGTGGATGCCGGCGTACCAGTTTCTCCGTAATCGCCCGCAGGACATCGCTGATGGTAAAGCGACCCTCATCCTCCGCGATCTGGCTGTGGAATACTACATGCAGCAGCAGATCCCCCAATTCATGCCGGAGCTCATCGTCATTGCGATGATCGATCGCCTCAACGACTTCATAGGCCTCCTCGATCGTATGTCCCTTGATCGAATCGTTCGTCTGTTCGCGATCCCACGGACATTCCTTCCGCAGTCGTCGCATGATCGCAAGTAAATCTTCGAATGTATTACCGTGCATGTGTGTCACTCATGTTCCGTTGATTCTCATGCGGTCAAGATAGGGAAGAAACAGCGATGAAGAAAAACCACGGTATTCAACTTTTTGACACGAAGCCAAACCTGCCACTTTCGTGTATCTTGCACAATCCCTTCGAAAAACCTAGCTTGATGGTGGACAAACCGTGGTATTATGAGTGTTTCCTACACGCTGAAAGAAAGCTTTGCGGGGTTCAGGCGAAATCGGGCCGCCTCACTGATCACTGTTTTCACAGTGAGCATCTCCCTCCTGCTGCTGGGCGTGTTCACATTGATTACAATAAATTTCTCGACCTTCGTCGAACAGATCCGTTCGCGGGTGGATATCGAAGTCTTTCTCGACGGTTCGGTCAGTGAACAACAACGGGAGGAAATCGAGAATATACTCGGCAGTATCACGGGAGTGAACGAGGTGCAGTTTATTTCGAAAAAGGATGCAGCAAAGATTTTTCAGAGAGATTTCGGCGAAAGTTTCGATGACATTCTCGATGAAAACCCACTCCCGGAAAGCTTCCGGCTGTCAATACGTGACGGCTACAACAATGCGGACAGCGTGCAGCTCATCGCCTCCCGGGTCGAACAGTTACGACTTGTCGAAAGTGTGCACTACCGGAAACAGCTTCTGGAACTGATCGATCGCCGGGCCCGTGCCTTCAGTTATGCCACGTTCTTCGTCGGTATCATACTTGCCCTGAGTGCGACCATACTCGTCGCCAATACAATCCGCCTGACAATTTATGCGAAGCGACATATTATCCAGACCATGAAACTCGTCGGTGCAACCCCTATGTTCATCCGGCTTCCATTTCTTATCGAGGGGGCGGTTCACGGGTTCATCGGTGGCATCATCGCCTCTCTGCTGATCGATATCGTCTTCACGTTTTTCATTCAACCCCTCTCGGAAGACCTGCTCGTCAATATCGGAGTGAACCTGCGATTCTATTTCGCTCTCATTCTCTCGGGCGGGATTCTCGGATTGATCGGCTCAATTATTTCCATAGGACGCTTCCTCAAGGAAGCACTGGTTCAGAAAGCCTGACCGGCCTCACCGCTGCTCTTCCGTGCGACCATACTGAAATATCCCATGTATCTGTCTCCACCGTGTTTGCGGTACACATCGATCTCATGCTTGTAATGCTTGATGAGCGACTTTCTGTGCTTCATCCCCTCGAAACCGCCGTGAGCGATGTCCCGGACGGTATCCTCGAATTGCCTGTAAAAGGAATCGAGCACCCGGGACCGGTCCTCAAAGTGCAGTATCTCCATACCGCGTTCCTCCAGCAGCTGACGCAACTGCGGCGGCGTGAGAATTTTATGATCGGGACTCTCCCACACATCACGCACGTAGGTGGGAACATCATCGGCCAGCCAGCAGGAGTCGGACAGCAAAAGGAACCCCCTGTCGTCAAGCAGCCGCAACGCCTCCCTGAGAACGCGGCCGGGCGTATATCCTGACAGCATGCCCTCGAGGATGATAATGCGGAACTGTCCGGCACGAAAATTCGTCGAGACGGGAGACATGAATTGAAGGGATACCCGCGAAGCGAGACCACGTTCCGAGACGGCCATCTTCCCATAGAAGATGGGTTCCGAATCCTCTTCGATGCCGATGATGCGACCGGGAAACACCTCTGCGAGTGCCAGTGCGTTCTCCCCCTGCCGGCAACCCATCAGGAGCAGGGACGCCTGCTCATCACGGCGCACTTCTTCCGGGAGTTCTGCAAGCACAGTGCGGGTAAGCCCCGGGCCTCCCGGCGTGAGATGATACCGGTATCGATCCTGTTTCATGCGTTCCACCTTATTGTAAGATCACCATTGTTTTTGAATCCGTAACAATCCACAGACACGAAGACATTCCGTTTCCTCCCCTGCACCACGGCCGGAGTAGCGCCCCCCCCTACCTGCTGGCCTGGCGAGACAGTGCCGGAGAGCGGTTATCCCGCTTGAATATCAATGGAAACGGCACCGGCGACGTAGGCAGCGATGACTTCCACCGCGATATGGTTTTCGCCTCCGTCGGGGACAATCAGATCCGCGTGCTGCCTGCTCGGCGCGACGAATTGCTCATACCCGGGCCGCACCGTATGATAGTACTGATCGCGTACCGAAGCAAGGGTCCGCCCACGCTCACAGATATCGCGTTCCATGCGACGCAGAATGCGAACATCGGCGTCTGCGTCGACAAACACCTTGAGATCCATATGTTCGCGCAATGCCGCTTCCGCAAGCACAAGTATTCCCTCGACGAGTATTACCGGACGCGGTTCGAGCAGACGCGTTTGCGTTGTACGTTGATGCGTGGAAAAGTCATACACTGGCTGCGCCACACTCCGCCCCATGCGCAATGAGGATAACTGTCCGGCACAGAACACAGTCTCCAATGAATCGGGGTGATCGTAGTTGATGCGTGCAGGATCGGGCTCCGGCATACATGCAAGATCATGGTAATAGGCATCGTGCTGAAACAGCAGCACGTTCCCTTCCCCCAGACGCGTGCTCAGATTCCTGCAGAACGTCGTCTTTCCGGAACCACTGCCACCGGCAATTCCAATGACGATGTATCGCGTCGGACGTGAATCGATTTTCATTGTTTTACTGAAGAGAGACTTGTAGTTTATCTTTCAATACAAGTTACGATTTCCATCGCGTATTTTCATCACCGAGGTCGTCATGCGCAGCACGTTTCATCCTTTCACATGCATTCTCGCTCTCCTTCTCCTTCCTTCGTCCATATTCCTGCCCGCACTGCAGGCACAACAGCGAGACCCTTCCACAACATCCCGCCTGTACCGTACGGCCTATGAATTTCGCTTCGACGGTTACGGTAATGGAGCATGGTGGCTGTCAGGAGACAGCAGCGCAACGCCGGCAAATCCCCTGATCGGGATTGACGGTTTTGTTTTTTCCGCTGAAGGCCCGACAGGGCCGCTGTTCGGGGGGAACTGGTTGGGTGCGAAGGGATGGCAACCGGGTCCTGTTGAAGCCGGGACGCCACCGACCGATCCCAGGGTGTACCATACCGGTCGTTTTACGCAGGAGGAATGGGATGCGCTGCCGGATTCCGCACGTGCATCCTTTCTTCACGACCTGACGCATTGGCCGGTGCAACGCGGGGCACCCTTTCTGGATGCGGACGGTGACGGCCGCTACAGTCCCGACCTCGCAGCCTTTCCCGACGTTCCCGGCGACGCACCCATGCCCATCGGCGACGAAGCGATGTGGGCAGTCGTGCATGACGGAGGTCCATTCGCGGAATCCACATGGGGACAGACAGAAGCGGGAATAGAGTTCCGCCATCTGATATGGGCAATGGCGGAGGGAGAATGTGCCGATCACATTTTCTTTCAGCGTCTGCGTATTGTCAACCGGAGCGAGGATATGTTTCATGACATCCGGTTGGGGCTGTTCGCTGACATCTCACTGGGTGATCCATCCGACGACCTCGTTGGCTACGATTCGACAATCGGCCTCGCGTATATATACAATGC
>JAGTUW010000350.1 GCA_018224345.1 Bacteroidota bacterium | reverse complement strand
TTTGATTCACATGACAAATTCAAACGCAGGTGAGAGGTATGGAATGAAGCGTACTATTATCGGATTGACCCTCCTGGCATGTATTGCTGTGCTCTCTTGGCAGCATGTCGCCGCACAGCAGGTGGAACGGGTGTACCCTTCGTACAACCACAGCTCACTGTTCGGTGTGGTGACAACGGACAACGGGCGGCTGTACGCGGCCGGGTTGAACAGCATCCTGCTTGAAAGTGTGGATGGTGGAAGCGCCTGGCAGCAGATTCCGCTCGGCGCGCTGGAATTGCATATCCATCAACTCGTTACGGACGGCAAATCACTTTTCATGCTTGCCTACTCGCCACGACACTTCGGTAATCCTCAGCTCTGGCCTGAAGGGTATCCATCACAATTATTCCGCTACGATCCCGAAGCGGAAAAGATCACGCATCTGTCTTATCCCATGCAGGACAATCCTGATCCAACATGGGACATACCACTCTGGCACTTCCAGATTGCCGCAACTCATGAGGCCTTGTATCTGACATACAACGGATTCATTGGCGCACGACATCTGATCTCCCGGGACGGGGGCACAACATGGAGCGACCTGATCCTGCCCGATTCGACAGGGAAAGCTGATTCGCATTTCATCACACGCGAGCGAAGCGAGGACATCATGATCTTCCGCTATCTGAGCATGGAGGAGGGCAGGCTTTATCAGTCGACGGACTTCGGTAGTTCCTGGCGAGTTTCTCCCTGTCCCCTGCCGAACAGGTTAAGTTCTTCGCATTATATGCACTTTCCCTGGCTGCGTGACGATCGTGTACTGTTGCAATCAGCTGTCGATGGTGAAATCAAATCCATGGCCACCGATGGAACCTGGAACTCGCATGGTTTTCCACCTGGCTCCATCATGACGCTGACCGAGGATGCGCACGGCGCCTGGATCGCCCTGACGGTAAAGGGGGGATGCTACCGTTCGGAGGATGAAGGAGAACAGTGGGTCACGCTCCTGCCTGAACGACTGCCCGGGCCATTCCGCAGCTGGACACCACGCATTGCAATGCCGGACGCGCAGACCATGATCATCACTGACGACTATGGCAGCATTCTGCGCAGTC
Organism: Bacteroidota bacterium; assembly: GCA_018224345.1. GTDB lineage: Bacteria > Bacteroidota > Ignavibacteria > SZUA-365 > SZUA-365 > SZUA-365. The sequence goes on along the minus strand of JAGTUW010000350.1, from coordinate 4,546 downwards.
CGGATCGCGGGCTGTCCTGGGATGAACCGCGTGCGCTCGATGCTTGGGTCCTCGCTGTCACTATGGCGGATTCGGCGTTCGGCATTGCGATGGTGCGGGACTACAAAGCCGGCAAAGGGGGAGCAATCAATTCCCCCAGACTTACCGATGACGGCTTCCGCACACTGCAACCCTGTCCTCCCTTCCCGCTGAGCTGGGCCTATCCGGTCACACGCTCGCTCTGGTATGCACTCGGGCCGAATGGCAGGTACGGTGATTCGCTGATTTGCCGAAGCACCGACGGGGGCAACACATGGGAACTCGTTCTCGAACTCCCGAACGTTATCGCGTTTACAACAAAGATAGACATCGGTGACGACGATGCCTACGCGCTGGCGACCTCACGTGGTATCATGTATACACCGGATCGCGGGGAGACATGGCAGCATGTATACGAGGCGGAGTGGACATCGCAGACCAGGCCCAACAAAATCAATATTCCCGGGCGAGGCGAACCGATATGGATGATACCCGACAGATCGAATCCGTTTATTGTCGTGCGCAGCGATGCCGCCTGGCAGCACTGGGATACGGTCCTCGTGCTCAGCGAAGAAGAACGCGGTCTCCTGGTAGACAGTTGGGGCATCACCGACTTCTGTGTCACCCCTGCGGGGCATGTGTACACCTTCGCACTGACGAAAAGTCCCTATAATGCGTTGATTCACTTCAGCGACGACAATGGCGCAAGCTGGCAGTCCTGGCTTGCAAGCACTGATGGCTTTGAACAGGATGGACTGGCTCTTCTCAATCTGCCACTGCTGCGCTCGGATGAGAACTTCGTCATGCATCAATCTCAGTTCATGTTCTCTTTCCCTTCTGTAAAATCCTTCACCATTTCTTCAAGCCCCGATCAGCTACGCAGTTTCGAAATACTATTCGAATATGCAATAAATGGAAAAATCATGGAGGTTTATAATCTATTCCCCTCAGCTGATCGGCGTTCGTTATTTTTCGCCACCGGGATGGCCGTCTACCGCATCACCGTGCCGGAATCGACGGCTTCCGCGGCTTCCGTATCGCCGCCATTGCCGCTGAGCATCGCGGTACCGCATCCGCACCCGCTTTCGCGCAGGACGGGCAACGCCACGCTGTTCATACAGAGCGGACGTCCTGACCGGGTGCATCTGCAGGCCTTTGACATGACGGGACGACTCGTCGCCCGGCTCTACGAGGGCGAACTCGGTCCCGACGGCCGCCACGTCGCCTGGAACACCGCGACTCTCACACCCGGCGCCTATCTGCTGCAGCTCGCCTCCCCACGCGGCGTCAACAGACGCACCGTCGTGCTGCGGTAGAAACACCGGCCCCCGGCATGCAGGGGAATTCACCGCGACGGCACTGCGCCGGCAGGAGGTCCGGAACCGTACATCACCGTACTCCGGAGACGCATGGTGTCTGTGTTGTTTTTTCCGACGAAAAACGAAACCGGACTTGTTTCGGACAAATCCTTTCTCTAGGTTGATCTCGTTGAAGCTATATTGTCGACCAGATACCCCTTGAACTGCCACCGGCCACGGATGCCCGTGTGCGGAATTGCGATTGATGAATGTGATTGTCGTTTCCCGATAAACGGGATGCAGACTGATACAACGGAACATGGAGGGTGTTATGACAACCAGTACATGCGCGTCAACCAGCATGCGGCCCAGCCAGCATGCACGCCAACCAGCATGCGCGCCGACCAGAATGCGCGCCAACCAGGGTGTAGCTGCTGACAGAGCTGTGGCCCGGTCCGCGCGGTTTCGGCTGTTCCTCATCACTTGTTTGTTCGCGTTCTCCCCGACACTGCTTCACGCACAGATCGATCTGTGCAGTCTCTCCGGCGGCATCGTACTCGAAGCCGGGGTCCAGAATTCAGCCACGGTGAAAGTTCCTGCCGGAACGACGATTCGGGTGACACTCCTGCGTGAGTGCGAGCCTGAAAGGAATGTAGAGTCTTATAACGGTATTTATTTCAACTTTTATGATTATGTCGCTGTCGAATGGGTATCGGAGGTGCAGAATCAGAATTCGAAAGTTGGTATACTGGAGGAATTCCCCGTTGATCAACATACTGAAATTGACATTGAACTTGATGCCTGTGAAGGCACACGCGTTCGGGTCGAATGTGTATGAGCCGTTCCAGTTCCCGGGGCGACGACACCCTCCGCTCCACTGTTCACAGTACAGAGACAACAGGCAAACCCAGCTGTAGTATATTTATGAATATCAGACCTTATATCCTCATCGCCACGCTGCTTGCGCTGCCGTCTTCCGTAATGACTCAGACGGTCCAGCGTGTGTCGCCACCGCATGAACACAGTCCGTTCAATGGCCTCGTGGTGACCGGTGATGGCACATTGTATGCAGCAGGCTGGAATAATGTCCTTGTTCGGAGCACCGACGGTGGAATGAGCTGGAGACAATTGCCGATGGAGGAACATCGTCTGCACATTCATCAACTTGCGACTGACGGGAGGGATCTGTACCTGCTCGCATTCAGCTACGAGCATGCCGGGCGACCGGAACTCTGGCCGGACGGATACCATACACAACTCTTCCGCTACGATCCGGGGGAGGAAGCCTTGGAACACCTTTCTTTTCCGCTGCTCGATCGCCTCGCACCCGATCTCCTCCACGAATTCGGGGAATTTTCTCTGGCCGCCACCGGTGAAGGGTTATACCTGTCCTATCAGAGATGGCCTTGGCTGTCGAATGACGCACTCGTCCTGGTTTCACGTGATGGCGGATCAAGTTGGGAGAATGTATCGCTTCCCGATCCTCCCGGGAACAGAAATGGTCGATACTACATTCGCACCCGCCCTCCATCGGGTGACATACTCATCTATTACAATTCGAGGATGCAAGGGGTGGAGAAGAGTACACTGTATCTCAGTACCGATGCCGGTACCTCTTGGAAAGTGGATTCCTGCGAAAGCCGACTCGGGGCCTACCGCGATTCTCCCGCACTGTTCAATATCGGTGGGGGGAGACTGCTCACCCAGGCTTCCAACTCCTCCATCCTCATCCATGACGGGCAGAAGGGCTGGATGGATCGTGGCTCCCCGCCTTTCGGAGAACTCGTCGAATGTATCGCTGATGCGGAGGGCTTCCTGTATGCATTCACCCTGGCCGGTGGTGTGTTCCGCAGCAACGACGATGCTGCGAGTTGGCTACAGTTGCGACCGGAGGTGTTATCGCCACTGAACAAAACTGTATTTCTGGCAACACCCTTTGGGGCAACCGGGCTCGTCGCCGTCAATCAACAGGGCACAATTCTGATCTCGCACGACCGTGGCATTTCATGGGAGGACCCCCAATACATGGGATATCAATACAATTTCGCTTCCATGGCGGATTCCACTTTCGGAATTGTTGACATCGTGAATATCAAAAGCGCTGCACATGAATTTCACATTACCGATGATGGATTCGCAACGCTTTCACCCTGTCCTCCCTTCCCGCTCAGCCGTGCCTTTCCCGTCACACGAACCCTCTGGTATGCTGTCGGATGGAACGGATTTCATGACGATTCCCTGCTCTGCAGGAGCACCGACGGAGGTGCCACCTGGAATCTCGTACTTGGGATGCCGGAGACCCGGGCGTTCACGACAACGATAGAAGTCCGTGACACCAGCAGCCATGCCGTGGCCACGTCACGCGGTATTTTCTTCACACCTGACCGCGGTGAAAACTGGGAGCACATTCTCGAGGCGGAGTGGACGTCCCAGACCGGCCCCGTAAAAATCATCCTCACCGGCAGAGGAGAACCGGTCTGGTTGATTCCCGACCGTTCGGAACCCTTTTCCATTGTTCGCAGCGATCCGTCCTGGCAACGATGGGATACCGTCCTGGTCCTTTCAGAAGAAGATCGGCAATATGTCACGTCGTATATGGGCATATCAGACATCTGCGTCACGGAGGACGGGAGAGTATTCACTTTTTCCCTGGCAGACAAACGTGGCGATGGCCCACTGATACATGTCAGCGACGATGGCGGTTTGACCTGGCAATCATGGCGCGGTAGCAGTGACGGACATGAACAGCATAATGGATATCGGCCCCTGCTGTTCCCTTCCGGTGCGATAGTGATGAGATACGTCAATCCCATGACCAGGATGACCAAGCAAGCGCATACCCATGTCATTTCCGCAAGTACAAACCTGATGCGCAGCGACACGATTCTGCTGGAGCGGACGACAAGCACCAACCTGCTGGAAAGTATATACCTCTCCCGCGCAGGTGATCGCATGGGATATTTACTTGCTGGCCGCGCCGTTTTCCGCATCACCGTGCCGGAATCGACGGCTTCCGCGGCTTCCGTATCGCCGCCACTACCGCTGAGCATCGCAACGCCGCATCCGCACCCTCTTTCGCGCAGGACGGGCAGCGCCACGCTGTTCATACAGAGCGGGCAACATGACCGGGTGCATCTGCAGGCCTTTGACATGACGGGCCGACTCGTCGCCCGGCTCTACGAGGGCGAACTCGGTCCCGAAGGCCGCCACGTCGCCTGGAACACCGCGAC
>JAGTUW010000349.1 GCA_018224345.1 Bacteroidota bacterium | reverse complement strand
CAGACGGAGCAGGTTCATTGCAGCAATCTACACGAACAGTGCCATGAAAAAAAGGTGAATCAGAAAGAAAGGCACGCGGAACGGTGGCCGCGCGACGGTGGCCGCGCGACGGTGGTCGCGCGAGGACGGTCTCGCGTAGCCCCGGTGGCCTTACAACAGGACGGTACTGTCGGTTGCACCCGGCGGCGGTTCCAGTGGCGGGGGTGGGGGGTGCAATCTGAATCGCGGTGGAGCGGGAGGGACGATAATCGGTATCGGTGTCCGGGAGCTGTCAATCCCCAGAGACCGTAGCAGACTGTCGATGCGACGCTTTTCAAGATGAATACGTCCGGTATCACCACGGCGGAATATCCGGATTTCGCGGCGCATTTCTTCGAGTCCCTTTTCGATTTCCCGCATGATCTCGGTTTCCGCATCGATGGTAATGGAAATGCCTCGGACACTGTCTCCCGGCTGAATCGGGGAGATGGTCACACCACGCGGGGAACGCGACTGCCTGCTTCGTTCTTCCACTGCTCTCTCCTTCTGTTCTTTCTTACGGGATTCGAAGAGACCACGGACTTCGAACTTGCGTGCGAACTGTTTCAAATGCACCTCTATGCGGGGGATGGAGCGTTCGAACGCGTGCATCATGTTGCGCAGGCTGTCCATATTCAATTGCAACCGCATGATGGTCACGCTGTCGTCATGAAGAACGACAAACTCATCGGGTGTACGGATGCTGCGGAAGCGTTCGGTGAAAGAGCGGGGAGTCTTGAATGGAGAAGGAACATGGGGTACGTGAACGGCAGCAATCGTGTAGGGTGTATTGCGCCGTTCGAGATAGTGTTCGAAGCGTACGATCTGCCGCGCATCCAGTTGTTCAGCGATGCCTGAAAGAATCATTGTATGGAAGCGGCTGATGGCGGGATTGATAGCGATTTCCCGTTCTTCATTCATCAATACAGCGGATTCGAGCTGCTGCTGTGCATAGTGGAACAGTGTATCGAAGGTAAGGCGCTGTTTGTCCGTCGGCTGAATTTCTTCGTAGAGTTCATCCACTGTGGCAGCAGGGAGTTTCGGAGAGCTCCCACCCGATAATTCGAGGCGGTAGCCGAGATCCGTGCTTTCATCGACCTGCAATATTGTTCCCTCTTCCCGGTCAAGAGGGAGTGTCCCGAACATCGCGAATTGCAGGACATCGTCTCGCCCGGTTTTCTGGAACAGAGGCATGATCCAGCCCTTCAGAATAGTTTCCTCGTAGGTGTACTGTACCTGTGATCCAGTATCGCTGACATAACGCAAAATACTCTCGCGCTGCAGCCAGGCATACCCCATGACGGTGATGATCATCACCATGGCAACAGCAGCCGCGGCGGGATGAAAGCGTCGTGGGAGCGGGAGGATAGGATCCGGCTGATCATCAATCGTGTGTACGCTCTGCATGATGCGGTCGGCGAGAGCGTGATTGGCGGGGAGAGGCGGATGTGCCGACAGACGATCCCGCAATGCCCGCATTTCAGTATACGCTTCCTGCAGTTCAGCGTCCTCTGCGATACGCTGCTCAAATGCCTCGCGCCGGACGTCGTCGAGCGCTCCATCGAGGTAGAGGGAGAGCAGTCGTGCGGTCGCATTGTCGAGTCGCCGGGCCATGACGTCAGTCCTCCATCAGCGGTTTGAGAAAGCAACGCAGCAGATTGCGGCCACGCGAGAGTCTTGACTTGACCGTCCCGAGTTCACATTGCATGACATCCGCCATTTCTTCGTAACTCAATCCTTCCATGTCCTTGAGAATCACCGGAATACGGTACCGCTCCGGAAGCCGCTGCAATCCTGCTTCCAGCAGTTCCTTCATCTCATGTTCGTGTGGAGGTACCGAGGTTTTCATCGTTACTTCTTCGTCGTTGGCATCCAACAGCATCTGTAATGAAAAAAAACGCCGTAGTTTCCGTTTACGCATGATATCACGGCAGTGATTGACTGTGATGCGATACAGCCATGTCGAAAACGCCGCATCGAACCGGAAACGTGGCAATGCGCGATAGACTTTGATAAAGACATCCTGTGTGATGTCGTCAACCAGTTCGGCCGAACGGAACATCGAGAAGGCCAGATTGCGTACGCGCTCGCAATGGCGTTCCAGCAAGACCCGGAAGGCATGTTCATCACCTGATTGAAAGCGGGTGATCAGGGAGTCGTCTCCCATATCTTCGATGCGGAGCGGTTTGGACTGCGCGATTTCTGTTCCTCTCATACCTTCTGGCATGTTCTCGACTCGGATATATAGACGTTTATAACGAGTGGATGTTCCAACGCTGAGAAGAAACCGTACTGTCATAAAACTACGGATTTTCCACGTAGAATACCGAACATCCCGCTTACGAGCGGAATTGCCGCTTCGTTGCACGGCAAGGAGATGAATATATGGGAATTGCCGCTTCCGTGGCTATATTGGCGATAGGAGATGCCGAAAGATCTGCCATATATCGACATTCATACTCATCACAGAAAGCGAAACAGTGATGTGCTTTGCGTCGTCAGTCTTGAACCCGCGGAGGCTGCTGCGGACGAAGACCTGCCGAAAAATTTCAGTTGCGGCCGGCACCCCTGGCATGCGGGAAGCATCTGGCGTCCGGCTGATGCCCGCCTCTTCGAAGAAGTACTCGCCCATCCGTATTGTATCGCACTTGGAGAAGTCGGGCTTGACAGAAGCCGCGGGCCTGAATTCTCTCTTCAGCAGGCCGTCCTGATCGAACAGTTGGATCTGGCTGCACGACGGGAGCTGCCGGTTCTTTTCCATTGCGTCCGAGCACATGCGGATCTTCTGCAATTGCGCAAAAAGCGGGGTGATGCGCAACCGTGGATCATTCATGGCTTTACGGGACATGGGGAACTGGCCTCGCAGTTGCTGCGCATGGGGTTCCACCTGTCTTTCGGAGCCGCGCTACTCGCGTCGCCGTCGAAAGTGCGTGAGGCGTGTGCGCATGTTCCTCTGGACCGCCTGTTTTTCGAGACCGATGACAGCGGTATAGACATTTCCGTTATCTACCGGACGGCGGCGGAAGTCTTCGGTATATCTGTCGGAGAATTGCGTCGTGCCGTGTATGCAAATTTCCGGGAGTGTTTCGGAATCACGATATGAGCTATCCCCCCTGGCTCGCACGTACAGCGTTGCTGCTCGGCAATGAGAGTCTCGGTATGCTGCGTGACCGGCATGTGCTTGTGGCCGGTCTCGGTGGTGTCGGGGCATATGCAGCCGAAATGATCTGCCGGGGAGGGATCGGGCGCATGACCATCGTCGATGGCGACCAGATACAGGCGAGCAACAGAAACCGTCAGTTACCGGCACTGTGCAGTACCGAAGGACAGTTGAAGGCAGACGTCATGGCCGCGCGTCTGCTTGATATCAATCCGGACCTGGAACTTGAAGTGATCGCGGAATACATCAGAGACGAACGGCTTGAGGAAATTGTCGCGCGTGGCTATGACTATGTGGTCGACGCCATTGACACGCTTTCTCCTAAAGTATTCCTGCTGCGTACAGCTGTGCTTCACGGTATCCCTGTCGTCAGTTCACTCGGCGCGGGAGGGAAAGTCGATCCGGCACAGGTGCGCATCGACGATATCTCCCGGTCGCATCACTGCCGCCTGGGAAAAATGCTGCGCAAACGACTGCATCGCCTCGGTGTGCGCGAAGGGATCACTGTCGTCTATTCGGCTGAAAACGTGCCTGCCACGTCGATGCTGCCTTCCGTCGATGAGGTGAACAAGATGACCGTGGTCGGGACGATATCATATATGCCGCCGCTGTTCGGCTGCTGTTGCGCCTCTGTCGTACTCCGCGCGTTGTCTGTCACAGCCGCTCAGGATCACGGAACCCGGTGATCGTCGTTATGATCCGCCGGCTGAGGATGTGGAAGCGGAAGACGAAGCAGAGAGCCGCGGTGGTCAGACCGGCGACGAAGCCCATCCAGACACCTTCCGGTCCCCATCCGGCAACGAACGCTAGATAGTAACCGACGGGAATGCCTATCCCCCAATACGCGACCATGGCGATGAGCATCGGAATAGTGACATCGGTGATACCGCGAAGGATGCCGTGACCGACAACCTGCATCCCGTCGGAAAGCTGAAACAGCGCCGCGAGTATCAGAAGCTGCGATGCGAGCGCAATGACAGCAGGATCGTCGATGTACAGGGTCGGGAGGACATGACGCAACACGATGAAGGTCAGTGCTGCAACCGCCATCAAGGACATCCCCATCAACACTGCGGCGAATCCTGCACGACGCAGTGCGATACCGTTCCCCTTACCGAATGCGTTCCCGACACGGATGGTCGCCGCATGCGCGATGCCGAGCGTGACCATGAAGGTCACCGATGCAAGATTCAGCGCGATCTGATGCGCGGCGAGTGCGGTGGCACCGAGCCAGCCCATCATGATAGCGGAGAATGTAAAGGACCCGGCTTCGAACAGATACTGCATGCCACTCGGCAGTCCGAGACGCAGCAGGCGGCTGATGACCGGCCGGTTGATGCCGCGGTAACGAAGCAGAGGCTGAAAGCGACGGAAATGCCGGGAGCGGATAACATAGAGAAGCAGCGCGGTGACGGAGAACAGTTCGACCATCAGGCTGCTGTATCCCGCACCCGTGAGCCCGAGCGCGGGCAATCCGAACTTGCCGTAAATCAGTACCCAGTTTCCGAAAACGTTGACGAGGTTGGCCAGCAACATGATGACCATCGCGGGTTTGGTAAAGGATAACCCCTCGATGAAATTTCGCAGGGAGAAAAACATCATCATCGGAATGAAGCTGAATCCCATAATACGTAAATAGGGAATGGCCTCGGATACCACGGCCGGCGGTTGTTTCATCAATGAGAGCGTATCAGCCAGCACCCACGCGACCAGTACCAGCAGCACCGCGATCACGGTATTGACCAGCAGTCCCTGGCGGAAAACGATGCCAGCCTGATCGGGGTCGTCCCTTCCATCGGCAATAGCGGTCAGCGGTGTGATGGCCCCGCAAATCCCTACGGCGAAGACCATCAGCAGCACAAAAATACTGTGTCCGAGCGAAGCGGCGGCAAGAGGCACTTCCCCGAGTCGTCCGACCATGATGCTGTCGGCGACGCCGAGCATGACATGCCCCAACTGACCGATGGCGACCGGGAGAGCCAGAATACTGGTCTGACGAATATGCTGTCCGATACTGTATTGCATGCTGATCAGAAGGGAAATGCCCGTCGTTACGCTCTGTCCTCAAAAACCTGGCCCGGGAAATCGTGCTTTGCCTTGCCGCGGTGTCTCAGAGTGTCATATCACCGATGAGGCGCTGCAGTTCGAGCAGGGCGATACGTGCCTGGAAACGGGCAACGATTGTCGCGGTTTCCGCGCGTACAAGCTGCAACTGCGCATCACGGAATTCCAGCGAACCGATGGTCCCGGTCTCAAAGCGTTCGAGTTGCAGTGTCAGGTTGCGTCGCGCCGCGTCGAGATTCTGTTCCTCGAGTTCGACAATGCCGCGGCGTGTCTGCAGCGTCAGATGTTGCTCGCGGACGAGTGCATCAATGCGCTGGCGCGCCTCATCGAAGGCCAGCGCGGTGGCATGTCGCTCGAGTTCTGCATTCTGAACGTCGACGACATTGCGAAAACCGTTGAAGAGATTGAAAGAGAGATTCAGCCCCACTGCACCATCGAGACTCTGCGTACTGATGTCCTCATCGAAACGCGGGCTGTTGCTGCTGACCAGGCGGTCAGAGTATCCGTAGTTTGCGAAAATACTCAGGCGCGGAAAGAATGCGCTGCGTGAGACGGTGATACTGCTCTCGGCAACGCGCAGAGTCTGTTCGGCAGCGCGCAGATCCGCATTGCGCTCACGTGCCATAGCAAGAAGCGTGGGTAACGGACGCTCGTACCCGGGAAGCAGCACTTCCGACTCTACGAGCAGCGCTTCCGAAGCCTCGCGCCCGAGCAGCAGATTCAGTTCCCGTTTTGCGATATCAAGTGCAAGCTCCTGTCCGAGTACCGTCGAGGAGTCGGTGTTATAGGCGATACGCGCATTGAGGTATTCGGTGGCCGAACCCCCAAGCTCGCGGCGCACTTCCGCTTTCTGATACCGCACGCGGGATATGCCCAGTGCATCACGCAGGACACCGAGGAGCTGTTGCTGCTGCACAGTCTGCAGATACGCACGCACAACGGAGACCACGGTCTGTTCGGTCAGCGCTCTGCTCTGATAGTCACCGAGGGAGGCAAGTTCATTGTAACGATCCTGTTCGGCGAACATGCGGAAGCCGTCGAATATTGTCCAGTTCAGATTGATCTGCGCCGAACCTCCACCGGTGGTGGAAGTCCCGAAACTGAAGGGAGAATTTGTCTCCTGTTCGGAACGGGCCAGTGACAGCGCGCCTGTTGCATCGAGCGTCGGCAGAAAGCCTGCACTGCCGCGTGTTGTGTTGTTTCGTGCGATGTCGGCATTCACACGCGCGATGCGAATGCGATGATTCTGTTCGAGTGCGATACGGATGGCCTGCCCGATGCTCATCGGTGTGTCACCGGCGCTGGTATTGTCCTGACTCTGCGCAGGAGAAAAAACGATGCCCAGAAGCAACAGCAAGGTGATGATGGATTTCATGAATGCTCCTCCGCCGCAAGAAGTCGTATTTCTTTTACCGCCGGTTCGACATCTTCGGGGGTCTCATCCCTCCGCAGCACCCAGGCGCTCCAGAACCTGCGGAAACGATTGAGCGCGAGGAAGGCAGCCGGAACGACCATCAGGAGAATGAACGTGCCGAAGGCCAGTCCGTAGGCGACGGACACCGCCATCGGAATGAGAAATTGCGCCTGCCGGCTGGTTTCGAATATCAGCGGGGCGAGACCGAGCGATGTCGTGGTCGTGGTCAGGAGAATGGGACGAAGACGTGAAATCCCGCCCTGGTACACTGCTTCCATGATGGGCAGTCCGTCACGGAGATTCCGGTTGATCTGATCGATCATCACAATACTGTCGTTGATGATGATACCTGTCAACGCGATGACACCGTAGAGAGATAGTGTATTGAGTTGCAGTCCCTGGATGCCGTGTCCCCAGATCGCACCGAGTATGCCGATGGGGATGATTGCAAAGACCAGCCCGGCCTGCGCAGTCGAACGGAAGACAAGTGTAATGAGAATGAACATGGCGATCAGCGCCACGGAAAAAGCTGACCGCATAGAACGGACGGTTTTTTCCTGGTTCCGCGATTGTCCCTCGAAAGAGGCACGCACACCCGTGACCTGTCCGAGCACGGTCGGAAGCACATTACTGCGGATATCCGCAAGAATCGGGGGTAGATCGTCGTTGAAGTTCGCCAGATTCGCTTCAACTCTGATTTCTCTCTGATTCTCGAGACGGTTGATACTGGTCAGTCCGCGTTCTATTGTATAGCTTGCCAGTTGTGAGAAGGGGTATTCGGCGCCGTCAGGTGTGCGAATGCGCATCTGGTCGATAAAACCCAGCGCCGAACGGTCCTGCTCGGTGTAGCGTACCCAGACACGGATTTCATCGCGTCCCCGCTGAATGCGCTGCACCTCCAGACCGAAAAATCCCTGGCGCACCTGAGAGGCGACGTCGCGCAGCGTCAGCCCCAGCGCATACGCCTGTGGCTTGAGGCGTATATCGATTTCGCGGCGTCCTTCCTGTTCGGAATCAGTGACATCCTTGAGTGATGGAAAATTCCTGAGTTCCGCGACCAGCAGATCGCGTGCGCGCGTGAGTTGCTCGAGATCATTGCCCAGGAGACTCAGTGAGACGGGTTTTCCGAAGAAACCGACACGGCCGTAGGTGAGTTTCTCCGCCTCTGGTATCGGGCCGACCATCTCGCGCAGTCGATTTGCCATGTCGGGTGTATCGAGGTCGCGTACTTCGCCGTCGAGCAATTCCATTGTCAGTCTGCCGGTATGACTCCCGGCCTCGCCGAAGTCATTGCGTCCGATATCGCGTTTGATGCCGATGATCACATCCTTGCCGTCGGCACGCTCTTCTTTCAACTCCTCATTGAGTTCCCAGGCCGTCCGTTCGATATGAGCGAGCAGCGAGTCGGTGTCCGCTTCCTGACGCCCGGCGACGAGTGCGATATTGACGGGCATGGTATCGCCGTCGATGAAGGGGAAGTAGGTCAGACCGATATGTCCGCCGCGCAGCAGTCCGAATGTGATCATCACTGCTGCAATGGGGGAGACCATTACAATCCATTTATGCCGTAGCGCAAAGCGCAGGGAGGGGCCGTAGACCTGATGTGTCATCCAGGCAATGAAACGGTCGATACGCTTGCGGATCTTGTTGTCCTCCGCATGCGGATGCAGGCCACGGGAATGTGCCAGGTGGGCAGGGAGGACGAGGAATGACTCGATAAGAGAGAAGGCGAGTGTTGCGATGACCACGAGGGCCATGTGCCAGATGAATTTTCCCAGCATGCCTTCGAGAAAGAAAAACGGCATGAAGGCGACAATCGTCGTCAGCACCGAGGTGGTGACGGGGGCGAGCATTTCCCTGGCGCCGTCGATGGCTGCCTGAAACGGTTTTTTCCCTCGCTCGAAATGCGCATAGATGTTTTCCCCGACGACAATTGCATCGTCGACAAGTATACCGACAACGACGATCATGCCGAAGAGCGAAATGACGTTGATGGTCAGTCCGGCAAAGCCTGCAACGATAAACATGCCTGCGAAGGAGAAGGGAATGCCGATGGAAACCCAGAAGGAGAGGCGCAGATTCAGGAAGAACCCGAGTGCGATGATGACCAGGCCCAATCCGATCAGTCCGTTGTTGATCAGCAGATCGAGACGTTGCAGGAGGTTGACCGTGCGGTCGTCGAGCACGAGCCCCGAAACCTGTTCGTGGTCTTCGTTAAAGTCGGCAAGCAGCGCTTTCGCCGCGTCGGCGATGGCGAGAATATCCTCTTCCTTCGTCTTGTCGATAGTGAGAATCACGGCAGGACGTCCATTGTAGTAGGACTTGTCTGGAATGTCTTCCCAGCGTTCGCTGATTTGCGCGATATCCTTGAGAAGGATCAGCGAACCGTCGGGGTTGGTCCTGACGACCCGTCCTGCCAGTTCCCGCGCAAAGTACTCCCGTGCATTCGCCCTGATAAGGATTTCCTCGTCCTGCGTATCGAATTTCCCGCCTGAGAGATTGATATTCTCCGCTGCGACGGCGTCGGCGACCTCACGGAAGTTCAGATTGTAGCGGCGGAGATCCGCTTCCGAGACTTCGAGAGCAAATTCGAGTCGTGGGATTCCCTCGATTTCTACCTGAGATATTTCCGGAGTGGCGAGCAGGTCATCGCGGAAGCGCTCGGCGTAATACTTGAGATTGTGCAGATCCGTCTCTCCGTACAGCACAATGGAGAGCGCACGGGTACGGAATTTCTGCTCGAAGATGACTGGTTTTTCTATGCCGAGGGGAAAGGAATTGATGCGATCGACGGCATTTTTGACATCCTGGACGACGATGTTCATGTCCGCATCCGGCAACACCTCCACGGTCACCACGCCGAAGTTTTCCCGCGAAACAGAGGTGACACGGTCGATGCCGTCAAGACCGTCGATGGCTTCCTCGATTTTCAGCACCACGCCTTCCTCCAGTTCTTCCGGTGATGCACCGGGGAAGGCGACCTGCACGGTCAGGAAGTCGGGACGTGACTCAGGGAAGAAAGAATATTTCAGGTTGGAAAGCCAGAGAAGTCCGAAGAGAATGACGCCGAGCAGCAGTACATTCGTCCATACCTTGCTGCGGACAAAAAACGCGATGACCCGGCTCATTCGGTTTCGCCCTTGTCTTGTGCCAGGCGTGCGACGACGGGCATGCCGGGCGATACGCCCTGCAACAGCTCGGTCACGAGCGTATCGCCGGTACTGAGTCCCTCGCTGACAATGACCGAGGTCGGCTTTCTCCGCGTAATGGTGACATCACGACGCTGCAGCCGACCGTTGTCCACCACATACACGAAACGTTCCTCGTAGAGCGCCCGGCGCGGGACTTCCGTCGCTGAAGGGATGACGGTGCCGGGAATTTCAGCGCGGAGGAAGAGTCCTTCATACAGCTGTCCGATGTTTCCCTGCACGGTCACGTACACCGCTACGGTCTGAGTGCGTTGATCCACCGTACTGCCGATGCGGGTGATTCTGCCCGTCCAGCCCCCCGGCAGTTCATCGGTGCTGAGTCGCACCGGTTTCGAAGCATCGATCCATGCAATATCTGTGGCGGGCACGGGAAGGGCCAATTCCAGATTCTCCAGGCTGATGATTTCGCCGAGAAGGCTCCCGTTACGGGCGGAAGAACCCTCCCGTTGCGCGGTACTGACGATGGAACCGTCAAACGGCGCATGAATGAAGTGTTTTTCAAGTGCGACTTCAAGGTTTTTTATGGAGAAATAAAGCTTGTACACGTTGAACCGCGTCAGCAGAAGTTTGATCTTCCTGTCACCGGCTTCCGGAAGCGGTTCGAGCGCGGTATCGAAGCTGACGCTGTCGAAGTAGTTCTGCCATTCCGCGTAGGCCCCGGGAAAATCGATCTTCAATTCGGGCAAGACCGCTGCAAGAGCATTGAGAAAATCGCTTTTCGTGCTGCTGAGCGAATAGCGCGGTTGCCGATCGTCTATGCGCAGCAGCAGGTCTCCCTTGCGGAAACGCTGACCCGGCATGAACGCGACATCGCCGCGCAATATGGTTCCTGTCGCTTCACTGATTAACTGCACGGGCTGGGAAGACGTCAGTTTTCCGAGCGCCTCGACAGTCGCTTCCGTCTCACGCATGGTCACAACCTCGGTATGCACGGATTTGGCGACCGACGCAGGCATACGACGACGGGGCTCTTCCTTCATGCCGGCAAGGAGCTGCATCACTACATAACCGCCAAGGAGAATCCCGACAGGAAGAAGATAGAAAAGAATTTTTTTGTTCACGTCATATACAGTTAAATGATTGCATCATCATGGGCGAAGTACGAAAATGTACCTCATGGAAAACCAGGATTTCTTTGAAAGGGTTTCCTGTTGCACGGTTCCGGGTCAGGATGATCTGCCGCATCTGCCGTTTCAGTTGACATGATACAGATATTTTGTATGTAATGTCGTATGTTATCAGCAATGAGCCAACCCGAAGGCAGGACGCAATTCATGATACTCTGTTTTCTCACCACCGCTGTTCTCATGCACAACATGATTCGACAGGGCAGTGGGTCGTGGCATCGTCGCGCGGTGCTCGTGTTTCTTCCATGGATACTTCTTTTTACCGATGCGCAGGCTGACGGCTGGTCGAAGCGGGACACAGCGGACACCTATCTCTCTACAGGTGTGCGCGGGTTCAGTGGACAGCAGTATTTCGGTCCGGAAGGCGAGATCGTTGATGTGCATCGCATTCAGGAACAGACGATATGGCTCAGCAGTGTGCATGCCTATTCGAAGTATGTGATGGGCATCGTGCAGATTCCAGTATTCCGCAAGCTCTATGTGCAGGAATCTCCGGAAGATCGCCTGCTGAGTGTGCAATCACCCGGTGACGTCGATCTCGGTTTGCGCCTGCATCTCTTTCCCGGTAGCCGTCATATTCTGCATTTTACCGCGCTGTTCGGAATTCCTCTCGGTGAGGCGACGCAATCCGACGGATTGTGGGCGGGTGATGACGAATACAATCAGTTGATTTCGCTGGGGTACGAGTACTGCTTCGTGGCGATTCCTGTGCATTGGACTGCGGAGATCGGGTACGACCTGCGCAGTGCAGGCTATGCCGACGAACTGCATCTGCGTGCCGGGCTGTCTGTGTATCCGTGGGAGAGACTGCGTCTCGGAGTGAAAGCAGACCTTCTCTCCGGCCAGGGAAACGGCAATGCCGCTTTTACCGGTGGGAGTTTCGGCTTTGCCGGCAACAATCGCCGCTACCTGCTCTATGGTGCAGAAGCAGCCCTGTTGCTCACCGATGGCATGGGTCTCAACTTCGGCGCGTATACCGTGACAAATGCGAGGAATATGCCCTCGTCATTGTTTCTCACTTCGGGAGTGTTCTTTCTCATTTCTCCGTCCGGCAGAAGATAAACCAATACTGGAGATTCAGCGCAATATGGATAGTGATAACGCAACGGCGGACACAGATCTCGCGCGTCTCGGAGGACGGGAAGTTGCGGAGGCACTCGGACGTGCTGCCACGGTCTGTGTCTCGACGCAGCGCCTGGCACATGCATTGCGCCACGCCTGGAGCGAACGCATGCACGCGGAAGGTGCGCGGGTGTGGCGTACGCCGGACATTCTGCCGTTGACCGCCTGGCAGCGGCGTTTGACGGAACGTTCCGCCACGATGGATGCCGGGAACGGCGGGGAGGCACCGGTGATTCTCGAGCAGCAGCAGGAACTGATTGTATGGGAACAGGCGGCTGCCTCTGCGGGCGTGCTCGACGAAGTGCTGCAACCGCGTGCCATCGCCTCGGCTATGATGGAAGCGCATGCTCTGGCAACGGGGTGGGCTGTGCGTCCCGACCCCGCGACAGTTCCGGAGGGAAGCGATGTAGCGGCATTTCTGAGGGTGCGCCAGGTTGCCGAACAACAATGGAAGGAACTTGCGGCGTTACCTGCGCCAATGCTCCCCTGGCATGCGATCGATGTCATTCGCGCCCGGCCACAGCTTCTCCCCCGCGAAATTGTATTTCTGGGTTTCGATCTTCCGAAAGACGCCGCGCTGCGTCAGACACTCGCCGCGTTGGGCGATGCAGGAGTGCGTGTGCATCTGCCGTCTCCTGCGCATGCAGTTGGAAAGACCCGATTGCTGCGCTTTCCCTCTTTCGAGGATGAACTGCATGATGCCGCGCGCTACTGCAGGGAGTGGCTCTCGCGGGGTGAATCGGATATTGGTATCATCATTCCGCATCTGATGAACGTCCGCGATGATGTCGAACGGGTATTTTCCGGTGTTCTGCACACCACAGCGTGCGGAGGGGAACACGATGACGATCGCCCGCTGTATGAGCTTTCGCTCGGACGCAGAGCCATTGACGAAGCGCTGATCGCAGCGGCGTTTCTTTTCATCGAAGTATTGCGTCCCGCACTCGCTCTCGAGACCTGGTCGCGCATTCTGCATTCCCCGTTTACCCGGGCAGCGGATCGTTTCGGAGACAGCCGGGTACTGCTCGATGCGCGGTTGCGGAAGCGTGGGCGGGAGAAGGAGACGGCGGCGGAGGTGCGTATGATGGCGGGCGCCGGGGCGAACAGGGATGAAGACCCGCTGTTGCAAGCCTTGGGGAAACTGCCGCAGGATGCACATCGCACGCCGGGTGCCTGGGTGGAAGTATTTCTCGACGTCCTTGACGCATTCGGCTGGCCCGGCGATGATACCTTGAGCAGTCGCGAATTCCAGGCACGTGAACGTTTTCAGGAATTGCTGCGGGAATACGGTGACCTTGATGCCGTGCTCGGCCCCATTCCGCTTACCGAGGCACTGCGACGCTTCCGCCTTCTGGCGAGCGAACGGGTGTTTCAGGTGCAGTCCACCGGCGCGCCCGTGCAGATCATGGGGGTACGCGAGAGTACGGGATTACGCTTCACACATTGCAGAGTGCT
>JAGTUW010000348.1 GCA_018224345.1 Bacteroidota bacterium | reverse complement strand
GCTGGAGAGCGGACACCACTGCGCGCGCCAGTGCTGGTGCAATCATTGTTGGGGGGAGAGTGGAGAGGAAAATCGAGCTCACGGCTGCTTGGTGAAGGCTGTCCCCAGGATGAAAACGGCCGCGATGCCAGGTAGCTCATGGTAAGATTTATTATTGAGGCAACAGGTGGTCAATTCCGCTTCCCGAAAAATTTGCAAAATCCAGCCCGGAATGCTATGTTTCATAGCTTATGAGTAATATGCAAGAAGCTCATTCATTCATCATTGCCATCGACGGACCGGCCGGGTCGGGAAAGACGACCACGGCGAAGGCCCTCGCGTATGCATTGGGGTATATCTATGTCGATACCGGCGCGATGTACCGTGCCGTGGCACTGTACGCACAACGCCGGGGTGTGACTGCCCGCGACACCGGCGCGGTGTGCGCATTGTTGCCGGAGATCGATGTCCGTCTCGAACGTAAGGACGGGACGCAACGCACGCTGCTCTGTGGCGAGGATGTGGAAACGCATATCCGTACGCAGGAAATGAGCAAGGCCGCCAGCGACATCAGCGCGCTTTCCTGTGTGCGTGAAGCCATGGTGGATCTGCAGCGCAAGGCAGCCGCCGGCTCCGACGGCGCGGTGCTTGAAGGACGCGATATCGGAACTGTGGTCTTTCCCGATTCTCCCTGCAAGATTTATCTCGTTGCCGATGCCGAGACCAGGGCACAGCGCCGCAAACTTCAATTGGAAGAGCAGGGGATTGCAGCTGATTTCGGGACCATTCTGCGTGAGATTGAGGAACGTGACCGGAATGACTCGGCACGCGAACATTCTCCTCTGCGCAAGGCGGACGATGCCATAGAGGTCGAAACCACCAATACGACAATCGAAGAACAGGTTTCGATGATTCTGAGTCTGGTGATGAAGCGCATCGACCAATACCGGAAAGGAACCGCGGCATGAACGTACGCATCGATCCCACTGCCGGCTTCTGTTGGGGTGTGGTACGTACCATAGAGATTGCCGAAGAAGAACTTCGCAAAGGACATACACTCGCCTCGCTCGGCGACATCATTCATAACCCTAATGAAATCGAACGTCTCGACGGTATCGGACTGTCGACCATCGACCATGCCCAGATGGAACAACTGCCTGACGGCAGTCGTGTGCTGATACGCGCACATGGTGAACCCGCCTCCACCTACCGTCGTGCGCGTGAACGCGGAATCGAATTGATCGACGCTACCTGTCCTATCGTGACCAAGCTGCAGGAACGCGTGCGAAAATACTTTCTTGATGGCTGGCAGGTAGTGATTTTCGGAAAGAAAGAACACGCGGAAGTGATCGGCCTGCGTGGCGTCTGTGAAGACGACTGCGTTGTTGTCAAGACACTTGATGAGGTTCGGGACGCAGTGAATCCCGATCGCAGGACAGTACTTTTCTCCCAGACGACGATGGACAAACAGGCCTTCCGTGAAATCCGTGACTACCTGCGCGAACGCGTGGCGGAATTTCATGAGGGCTCGATGGAGGACATCGCCACGAATTTTCATGCGAAGGATACCATTTGCGGACAGGTGTCGGGCAGGGACAAAAAATTGCGTCAGTTTGCGGCCGACAATGACGTGATGGTGTTCGTGGCCGGACGCAAGAGTTCCAATGGCAAGGTATTGTACGGAATCTGCCGTGATGCGAATCCGCGGACACACTTCATAGAGAATGCAAGGGAAATCGATCCCGCCTGGTTCCATGAAGCCGCACGTGTCGGCATAAGTGGCGCCACAAGCACGCCGCAATGGCTTATGAATGAAATCAAAGAATATATTGAACAACTGGCCGTCCCTTCCGGGGAAGACCGCGCTGCTGCCACCCATAAACAACAGCAAGTTACAACAACAAAATAATTCACGCTTCCCGTCTGCGTCCCCATGTCGGTGGCACATGGCAAAACGGGATGGAGAAGCAATTGTTCAACCAAGGAGTTTGAATGTCAGAAGAAACAACTACCCCAACCGCTGAAGCCCCTGCGCAGACGGAACAACATGCCGGCAGGGACGAGAACATCGTCCGCACGGTCGGTACCGTCGTCGAGGAGAAGGACTACCGTCCTGCCGAATTCGACGATATGCGCTCCATGTACGAAGGTACCCTCACCACCCTCAAGCAGGGTGAAATCATCGAAGGAAAAATCGTACACCTGACCAAGGACTATGTGACCATCGACATCGGCTTCAAGTCCGAGGGTATCGTTGACACCAATGAATTCACCAACGCATCGGAGCTCAGCGTCGGTGATACCGTAGAGGTCTTTCTCGAGTCCGTCGAAAACAAGGACGGCAATGTCATTCTTTCCCGCAAGCGCGCTGATTTCGTGCGCATCTGGGAACGTATTCAGCACGCATACGACAACGACGAAATTCTGCAGGGTCGCTGCATGCGTCGTATCAAGGGCGGTATCGTCATGGATCTGCTCGGTGTCGATGCCTTCCTCCCCGGATCGCAGATCGATATCCGTCCCGTCAGGGATTTCGACGCCTATCTCGGTCGGACGCTCGATGTACGCGTGGTGAAAATCAATCAGCCGGCCGAGAACATCGTCGTCAGCCGCAAGGCCATCATCGAGGAACAGATCGCCGGTCAGCGCAAGGAGATTCTCGACAGTCTGGAGAAGGGTCAGATCCTCGAAGGCATCGTCAAGGCCATCGCCGACTTCGGTGTATTCATCGATCTCGGTGGTGTGGACGGACTGGTACATATCACCGATCTTTCCTGGGGCCGCGTCAATCACCCGACGGAAATCGTCAAACTCGATCAGACAGTCAATGTCGTCGTACTCGATTTCGACGAGGAAAAGCGTCGTATCTCACTTGGCATGAAGCAGTTGCAGCCGCATCCGTGGGAAAACATCGATCAGAAATATCCTTCCGGTACGCAGGTGCGCGGCAAGGTGGTTTCCCTGGCCGATTACGGCGCCTTTATCGAAATCGAAAAGGGTATCGAAGGCCTGATTCACATTTCCGAGATGAGCTGGACACAGCATATCAAACATCCTTCCCAGGTCGTTTCCATGGGACAGATGGTCGATGCCGTCATTCTCAACCTCGATGTCGAGGACAAGAAGATTTCTCTCGGCATGAAGCAGCTCGAACCGGATCCCTGGTCGAATCTTATCGCCAAGTATCCTGTCGGGACACAGCACACCGGTACCGTGCGCAATCTCACCAACTTCGGTGTGTTCGTCGAACTCGAACCGGGCGTGGACGGTCTCGTACACATCTCGGATCTTTCCTGGACAAAGAAAATCCGTCATCCGGGAGAACTCGTCAAGAAAGCTGATCGCATCGACGTCGTCATTCTCGGCGTGGACACCGATCAACGCCGCATCTCGCTCGGTCACAAGCAGGTGCAGGACAATCCGTGGGACAATTTCGAAACATTGTTCGCCGTGGGCAGCGACACGGAAGGAAAAATCGTTCGTCTCATCGACAAGGGCGTGATCGTGGAGCTTCCCGCAGGTGTCGACGGTTTTGTCCCTGCATCGCAGCTCGCGACCAAACAGGTGCGCAATATTCCCGAGAGTTTCAAGGAAGGAGACACCCTCCCGCTCCGTGTAATTGAATTCGACAAGGAAAACAAGAAAATTGTTCTTTCCGTCGTCGAATATTTCAAGGAAAAGGACAGCGAAGCCCTGGAGGCTTATCTCGCCTCGCACGGCCTGCTCAACGCAGCCGATGCCGAGACCACCGATGTCAAACCCGAGGATCTGTATTTCGACGATCTTTGAGCGGAACATCGGAAGCAATGCAAAAACCGGATCCACCTGGGTCCGGTTTTTTTTTGCCTGCGCGGGGGAACGAAACGTGAGAAACCACAGAGAACAACCACAGAGAACCAGAAGGGCAAGAAGGGTTTTTTCGAGGGGAAGAATGGCACCACAGCGATCACAGAGGATTTATCGGGAATGCATCGACACCGCTCTTGGACGCGCGGAGCGAGTCTGGCGATGTCGTACGAAGATCGGGGTTTGCAATGTTCAGGGTTGTGTATCTTTACCGGAATAGATGTGTTTACCGTTCCTCGTGCCCGACTGTCGAGCTCACACCGACGATGAAGCATACTGAACCTTACAAAAAGTTAACGTTGCGTTGTGTCGATTATTACAGTCAATCACTTGACTCTCAGTGCGGAGATTTGTAATATCAAAAAAGACAGCAACATCTGAATAGAATCCCGGAGCCCGGCATGGAAGGGCGCAGTATTCGTCGGCAGAT
>JAGTUW010000347.1 GCA_018224345.1 Bacteroidota bacterium | reverse complement strand
AGGCAAAAATTCTTGAACGCATCGTTGAACCCGAGCGCGTGATCCTTTTCCGAGTTCCCTGGGTTGATGATGACGGTGACGTACAGATCAACCGTGGCTATCGCGTGGAATTCAACAGCGCGATCGGACCATACAAGGGTGGCCTGCGTTTCCACCCGAGCGTCAACCTCGGTATTCTCAAATTTCTCGGCTTCGAACAGGTATTCAAAAACAGCCTGACAACACTGCCGATGGGCGGTGGAAAAGGCGGATCGGATTTCGATCCGAAGGGAAAGTCGGATAATGAAGTCATGAATTTCTGCCAGAGCTTCATGAGTGAATTGTTCCGGCATATCGGACCGAATACCGACGTTCCCGCTGGAGACATCGGGGTCGGCGGACGAGAAATAGGTTTCATGTTCGGCCAGTACAAGAAGCTGCGCAACGCCTTCGAAGGTGTGCTGACGGGCAAAGGCCTCTCCTGGGGTGGCTCACTGATCCGTCCCGAAGCAACAGGCTACGGTGCGGTCTATTTTGCAGCCAATATGCTCGGGACACGCGGCGAAACTCTCGAAGGAAAAACCTGCGTGGTTTCCGGATCAGGGAATGTCGCACAATATGCCATCGAGAAAATCAATGAATTCGGCGGCAAGGCAGTCACGCTCTCCGACTCGTCAGGGTATATCGTCGATATGGACGGGATCAGTGGTGAGAAATGGGCGTATGTCATGGACCTGAAAAACAATCGCCGCGGCCGTATCAAGGAATACGCAGACCAATATCCCAATGTGGAGTATTATGAAGGGACCGGTGTCTGGAACGTCCCCTGCGATTGTGCGTTCCCATGCGCCACGGAAAACGAACTCAACGGTGAGGATGCGAAGATATTGATCGAAAACGGCTGTTACGTCATTTCGGAAGGTGCAAATATGCCGAGCACTCCGGACGCCGTTGACCTCTACCTCGAGAAAAAGCTTCTCTACGGCCCGGGCAAAGCCGCAAATGCAGGTGGGGTGGCGACATCAGGACTTGAAATGAGCCAGAACTCGTTGCGAATGTCCTGGTCGCGCGAGGAAGT
Organism: Bacteroidota bacterium; assembly: GCA_018224345.1. Classification (GTDB taxonomy): domain Bacteria; phylum Bacteroidota; class Ignavibacteria; order SZUA-365; family SZUA-365; genus SZUA-365. Next base: position 2,570 of record JAGTUW010000347.1, on the reverse strand, counting down.
CGATGCACACCTCCAGACCATCATGAAAAATATTCACGAATCCTGCGTTCAGGCTGCCGACCGTTTCGGTACCCCCGGCAACTACGTCAATGGTGCCAATATCGCCGGTTTCCTGAAAGTCGCTGATGCGATGATGGCGCAGGGCGTCGTCTGACACACACTTCCGCATGCACAGACAGTGAGAGAAACGCCCCGGAATTCCGGGGCGTTTCTGTATTATCCGATACATCACCATGAGGTCAGTGCGCAGCGCATCAATTATCCGGTTTCAGGGCGGACTTGAGTACCGCACCTGTCCCGCTCTGCCCGTTGACCACGACCATCATATCTTCTGAGACACGCACATGCCGCACATATTTCCGCTCCTCGACACAGTCGCGCGAGTCGAGCCAGTCCCAATCAAGGGCATGCTCCTCATTGTAATGCCGAAGCGTGAAATAAGAAATGCGGAACGATGTCAGGTTCTGAAAAAAATGCGAACCCTGTGATGGATCAATGATCATGTTCGGTAAGGTTGTTTCAGCAATTGCACGCGCAGCGCTGATATCGGAAAAGGCCACAGGTATACCGAGTGCAGGATCACTGCTCCCCCATCTCCCTGGTCCGATAAGCAGATACGACTGTTGCGCTTCGAGCAGTCGCTGATTGATCGCAGTGATTTCCTTCACAATCTCCCTTGTGCGCATCGCATCGAAGGAATCCGCTTTGACATATACAATGTCACGTATCCGTGACACACCATTGCCGAGTGCCTTGTCGCAACGAAACAACAGAGAGGAGGACGGCAATGACTCGACGGAGATATTGACACCTCCCTCCTGTTTGACCATCGGACGAAGCTGGAGGAAACTGAATTCAGCGTCCTTTCCGGCGGAATCCCCGATACGGACCGCGAACTCAATCTCGACAGGCGCGTTGACAGCAGTCTCGCACATATCGACCAGCAGGCGAATTGCATGGTTGAGCGGAATGATTTCGGACTTGAGAATCGGCGCGAAGGTCAGAATGCGAGTACCTTCGCGTCCCGTTCCCTCATACAGCCGGTCATCCTGTCCTGAATACGTGCTCGCCGTCAGCGCCAACGTTCCGTGCTCTTCGGCGGTCTTGAGATCGAGCTGTACCAGGTTTTGATCTTCACGCGGATATTTACGTATGATATCTGATTGCAGATCCAGTGCGTAAAATGTCAGCTGCGAATTGTGGAAAAGATCCCGTGTTGTTCCGAACTGTGGATAGACTGCGGGGTAAGCCGGAGAGTACTGCAGACTGGTTCCACCGTCGACAATCTGCTTCCCGAGTCCGAGAGCCAGGTTCACCACGCCATCCTGAGGAGAGGCCTTGCCGAAAGGGTAGTAATTAAAGGAACGGGCGACACCGGAGAGCTCCGGATAGAAGTACCGTCCCCTGCGTGTACCAACCATTTCCTGAATCACCACCGCCATTTTTTCCTCTTCGATACGATTGGAGGTGGCCTCGATATAATTCCTGGCCTGCCGGAAATATGTTGAGGCATACACATATTTGATCGCCTGCAGCAGATTGTGAAAGCGTACGGCGATATCCGGATTGCTGTTCGGTATCATCACGGTTGCATAGATACCGGCGAAAGGCTGATACATCGCATCCTCAAGCAACGATGAGGAACGGATTGCCAGGGGAAAGCGGGCCTTGTCGAGGATAGTCCGGAGATCACCCAGCACGGTCGCCGGCAGATCGGCATGGAGAAAGGCACGGAGGATTTCCTCATCGGAGAGATTTTCCACGGCGAGCGAAAGCAACTCATTCTGTTCTGCGAAATCCGAAAATACATCCGTTCCCAGAACGATGGTGCGGGGAATGGAAATCCGCATGCCCGGGAAGTGATCGGTGTCGAGATATTTTCGCAACAGACTGTCTGTAAACGCAAGGCCGCGTCCCTTGCCGCCGAGAGAACCGGCTCCGATACGAAGGAAGGTGTCGTCGGCGTCATATTCCTGACGCGAGAAATCTGAAATCATCCCCTTCTGATCGCGTTGCAGTTGCAGGTGGATTGCGTCGATAAGCCAGTCACGCAAATCGTCGATCGATTCAAATTGATCAACCGTCACAGGTTTGAGCAGGTTCGACAGTTCAAAGCGTGTTCGTGCCTTGAGCCAGTTACTGAAATGATCACGTTCGGCATGATACTGAATGGATGCATCAGGAACCCGTCGGAGGTGTTCACGCAATTCACGCAGATTCCGCGCCGTTGCGACTTCATGCCCATCCGGCAAACGGAAGACGAAATCACCAAAGCCGAACTGCCGGGTCATGAAATCACTCAGTGATTGCAACAACACCCTCGAATGCTTGTCGACGAAGGCCAGACCCTCCCGCTCGATTCTCTGACGGAATTCGGGATTCGATGACTGGATGAGAACCGGCAATTCCGGGTCCTTTGAACGGGCGAGGCGCACAAGTTTCATTCCTGCTGTTTGATCCTCCTCACCCTCTTTCGGGAAGCTCATGTCCGTAATAATCCCCAACAGTGTCTCACGATACCTGCGATACAAGGAGACGGCTTCCTCATAGGATCGTGCCAGAAGAATCTT
>JAGTUW010000346.1 GCA_018224345.1 Bacteroidota bacterium | reverse complement strand
TTATCGAAGACGAAAATACGGCCTGCCTGCTCGACGACAAAGATGCGATCACTGCCGTCTCCTGCGTGCTGGAGGTCTACCGGCCGATTGAAAGAAAGATTCGGGAAGGCGTTTTCCAGGGATAACTGCGCCTGTGTGAATGCAGGCAGAGTAAGAACAATCATTACCAAGTATGTAGAACGTAGCAGCATGCTGGAGTTCTCCTTGTGAAGGGAATCGGACATTAAACACAACACAATGGAGAGGCCGAGTGTTTCCGGGAAGAGGTGAGGCAAATAACGGCTTCAGCTATTTGGTCGAGAGAGAGAGGACATAAAAAAACCGTCCCGCGGGGAACGGGACGGTTACCAAGCGTTTGTTCTAAACCCGGTAGGGAGGGCCGGGATTAGAGCTATTGGCATATGTAATCTAACACTTTCGGGATGAAAAGTAAAGAACTAAATTCCTGACCGGCGAGGCTGCCCGGGTATTTCAGGCTCTTTCTTCGTACAGTGCAGCGATCATGACGATTGTTTGAACGGCCTTCTCCATATCCTGTACGCTCGCCCATTCCCTCTTGCTGTGAAAACTGTGTTCTCCGGCAAAGATATTCGGGCAGGGGAGCCCCATGTATGAAAGCCGTGCACCGTCAGTCCCACCACGAATACTGCCTATTCTTGGTGTCAGCCCGATACGTTTCATTGCCTCACTGGCGATTTCCAGCACATCCGGATGTTTATCGAGGACATAGCGCATATTGCGATAGGATTCCTCAACCGTGACGGAGACCGATCCTGCGGGAAAATCTTTCATCGTCTCATCGACCAGCCGGCGAATCAACGCTTCCTGTTCGCGCAATTCTTCCGTCGTGAAGGCACGGAGCAGGAATTTCACCGTCGTCTGTTCGACACCGCCGGAAATACCGTGTGGGTGAACATATCCTTCCTGTTGTTCCGTGGTTTCCGGTGAGAGGGAATCCTGTGGCAGTTTCTCCAGGAAACGCGCGGCGATTTTGACGCTGTTGAGCAGCTTCCCCTTGGCGAAACCGGGGTGTATACTGACACCTTCAAATGTCACGGTCAATGAGTCTGCGCAGAAGGTTTCATTCTCTATCGTACCGAGTTTCTCTCCGTCGACTGTGTAAGCATACGTAGCCGCGAACTTTTCGACATCGAAATATTTCGTGCCTTGGCCGATTTCCTCATCCGGTGTGATGCAGATACGGATCGTACCGTGGCGTACTTCCGGATGGGTCAGGAGGAAATGCGCTGCATCGAAAATTTCCGCAATGCCAGCCTTGTTGTCGGCACCAAGTAACGTCCGGCCATCTGCCGTGATGATGGTTTCACCGACTTTTCCGGCAAGCGCGGGATTGTCGGCGACGGTTATGACTATGCGATCATCGGCAGGGAGGACGATGTCCTTCCCATTGTATTGTTCATGCAGTATCGGACGCACATCAGCGCCGCTGACATCGGGCGAGGTATCCATGTGGGCGATGAATCCGATCACCGGAACGTCTTGCTTGTCCGTGTTTGCCGGGATCGTTGCTGTCACATACCCGTAGGCATCCATCTCCGCATCATGAAGTCCGAGTGTGCGCAACTCACTGACAAGATCGGCACCGAGAATTTTTTGTTTCCCGGTACTCGGAAATGTTTCCGAATGCTCATCGGATTGTGTGTCGTAGGACACGTATTTGAGAAAGCGAGAAAGGCAGGTGTACTGATAGTCGGAAGGAATCATGAATTAACCTCAATTGGTAGCAAATATCCCGCAAGATAGGAATTTCCCCGATCACTCATATCGCAGGGCCTCGATAGGATCGAGATTCGAGGCTTTCCATGCGGGGTAGACACCGAAAACAATACCGATAAGAGAAGTCACCACCAGGCCGAGCACCGCCCAGCCGATGGGCAGCACAGGAGGTATCTCGAGCATGAGCGCGAGTATATTGCCTCCGCCAAGGCCGAGTAGCACACCCAACAAACCGCCGATCTGACAGATGACGACGGCCTCAATCAGGAATTGCGTGAGAATGGATCGTTTCGTGGCACCGATGGCTTTACGCACACCGATCTCCCTGGTGCGTTCGGATACCGATACAAGCATGATGTTCATGATACCGATACCGGCAGCGAGCAATGCGATAGCTGAAACCGCACCGGTCCCAACGCGGACAAGGAAGGTCAGGTTGTTGACTTCCGAGATGAGCGATTCGTTGGAAACGATCTCGAAGTCATTTTCCTCACCGGGCGGGACGCGCCGGGTAACGCGCAGCAAACCAATGATCTCGTCTGTCATTGCATCGTAGGTGGTCTGGTCTTCTGCCCGCGCCTGGATGCCGACCCTGCGTGCTTTACCGAAATGATTGGTAAACGTGTTGAGTGGAACAACGACAAAATTATCCATGTTGCCACCGAACATTCCCCCCTTGCCCTCGAAGACACCAATAACGCGCATAGGTTTGTTGTTGACCCGGACACTTCTGTCGAGGGGCAGTTCATTGGGAAAGAGAAAACGCGCGACGTCCGCACCCAGCACGACGACATTGCGTGCATACTGGAGATCCTGTTCATTGAACATTCTGCCGAGGCCGATATCGCGGTTCTCGGTATAGAGAATTTCCGGCGTCGAGCCGGTAATGGAGACATTGGGATTGGTTTTGCGATTTCCGTACTGAATCGTTCCACCCCATGTACTCGACTGGATGTTGACATATTGCGCAAGACGGGTGTTTTCCCGCACATAGAGGCCATGTTCGAGTGTAATATCTTTACGGTTCCGGTATTTCATACGCGATCCAGGTCCGGTGGAAATCGCAGGATATTTCTGGACCAACAGAGTATTCGAACCGAGGAGGTTGAAACTCGATTCAATCGAATCCTGCAACACGGTTATTCCCGTCATCACTCCGATGAAGGAGAATACCCCGATCACAACACCCAGCAAGGTCAGAAACGCCCGCAGCTTGTTTGCTTTCAAAGCAGCAGTGGCCATTGCGATGCTTTCTCGAATGTCAATCGTGCGCATGTGTTATGTTCCTGTCATCATGGATGCATTCAATATACGCAATACCCGGCACCCGGGACATGCATTCATTCTTCATCCTACGGAAGTGCGGCGCGGAGGTTACGCCGATGGGGACCGCAGTTGGCCGGGCGGTGACTTTTCTCCTTGGGAGATTGTTCCGCGCTTCCATGTAATGCTCAGCAACCCGCTGACAATGAGAAGAAAGCCGACGATTTCCCTGAACCCGAAAAATTCATCGAGAAGAAATACGGCCAGGGTCGTTGCGACTACAGGCTGCAATGTCGTATATGCAGCGACGAGTGTGGAGGAGGAACGTTTGATAGCCCAGGTGTTGAGCAGATAATTGATGATTGTAGGAAAGATCACCACGTAGGCAATACCCAGCCAGACGAGAATCGGCAGGGAAGCAACGGGCAGGCGCAGCAGTTCCGGTGTGGAGAACAGCAGCACCCCGGTTCCACCGAACACGAAGGTCCATGCAATAACTGTCAGCGGCGGAATGCGCAGAAGTACAGGCCGGGCGAGCACGAGAAAGATCGAATAACTCAGACAGTTGACCAGGACCATGCCGTTGCCGATCACGGTATCCTCGGTGAAGGAAAATGTTGTCACGCGCAACATGATAAGGGCTCCGGCGACGGCGACACCGATGCCGGCACTGCGCCTGAAAGTGATGCGTTCCACACCCATCACCATGGCAATCGCTACGGTGAATACCGGAATCGACGGCATGAGAATGGAAGCATTGGTCGCCGTTGTATAGTCAAGACCGGTGATAAAAAGCAATTGATTGAGAAATACTCCGAAAAACCCCAGCATGGCGAGCGTGAGAAGGTCACGTCCCTTCGGAAGCACCTTGTCGTATCGCAGTGCCAGGAGCATGAGGAATGGACCGGCAACAAGCACACGTAACCCCGCCACAGCCAGTGGATGCACATATCCCAGCACGTATTTCCCGAAGACACTGAAAGCGCCAAAACTCACCTGGACGAAGATCAGGGCGAGATGAACGCGCAAGTTCGTGTTCCGGTGAAACATCATGTAGCAATGTAGTGAAATACACTTTCGCGAACGAGCAGAGCAAGGAGTCGGAGAGCAATCCGCGTCTGCAAGTTCAGGGTGTGAACGGAGAGTGCGCGTCGGGGCACGCCGATTGGTAATGTCCCGACATGCAGAAAATCGTATGTTTGTATGATATGTCTGACGAGAATGTCCGTACGATGCACGAACTCTCCATAGCCGAACACATTGTCGAAATCGCCGTGACGCATTTGCAGCGCGACGGCGCCTCCCGTGTCCGGGAAATTGAACTCGAAATCGGGACACTCTCAGGTATAGAAATCGACGCGCTTACATTCGCTCTCGATGTGGTGACAAAGGATACTGCGTTGCGCGATGCGACTGTTCATATCCAAAGAGTGGAAGGACGTTCGCGATGCAACAGTTGCGGAGAGGAGTTTGCGATGGAAGATTTCTTCTCGCCCTGTCCTTCCTGCGGGACGTTCGACTCCACAGTCCTGCAGGGTGAGGAAATGCGCGTCAAATCACTGCTTGTACACGAATAATGCAAAGGAACGAC